>JAGDMJ010000124.1 GCA_017860555.1 Bacteroidota bacterium | reverse complement strand
GCAGTATGACGTGAAGGGAGCATCCGCAGCGGTTGTACTTCCGGACGGATCCATCCATCGCGTATGTGCCGGCCTCTCGCACGACACCGTGGCCATGCAGCCCCACATGCTCTTTGCCGCCGGCAGCATCACCAAGAACTTCGTTGCCACGCTCACCCTTCAGCTTGTGGAAGAGGGTGTGCTCTCCCTTGATGATCCCCTGCACAAATGGTATCCTTCCATTCCGAATGTCGACAGTACGATTACGATCCGGCAGATGCTCGGTCACACAAGCGGAATCTTCATGTTCTGGGAGAACCAGAAACTTTGGGACGACCTCATCCAATATCGTGACAGCGTATTCACCCCACCCGTCGTGCTAACCTATTTGAAAGGCCCTCATTTCGCTCCCGGCAAGGGCTTCAGGTATTCAAACACGAACTATCTGTTGCTTGCAGGGATTATCACCAGGGCAACCGGCTCCTCGCTGTCGGCCCAGCTTCGTCAACGTTTCTGGCGACCTCTTGGTCTGTCGAACGTGTATCTTTCGATGGAAGAGGACATTCCCAAGGACCAACTTGCGCATGTCTGGGGAGACAATTTTGAGAAGGGGGGATCCGTCAGAGATCTGACGTTTCTTCCGAGGGCATCGCACGAAAGCATTACGTATGGGTCGTCGGGGGTGTTTGTCACTCCCGAAGATCTTGCACTGTGGTGCCATTCCCTCTTCTCAGGAAACATCCTCACAAAAACCTCGTTGGATCAGATGCTGGGTTTCAATCCCGCTGCAGAAAGCTCGTGGTGTGAAGGGTATGGCCTGGGAGTGTTTCTCTTCAACACGAGCATAGCCAACGGAGAAAGGGCGTATGGACATGGAGGAGGGAACATTGGCACGTCCGCCTACATGGCTTATCTACCTGACTACGGCGTGAGCATAACCGTCATGATCAACGTCATGCATGGAAAGTGTCCTGACCGGATGCTGGAAGACATTGTTGAGATCGTGACTGATCATCTTCGTCAGGAGAAGCAGTGATGGAGTCCAATGTCACCCCGTCTAGAGGGCGCTGAATGTGCTCATGATCGCTCACAGCACTACGAAGTAAAATCCGAGATTGTCAAGCAGATCGACGAGGAAGAGGCAGATGAGTGTACAAAGTGACACGGATGAAGTAGGACCGACAGCACAATTTGTTGGAATTCACTATATTGCTTCGTCAGTCAAAGCTCTCCAGTACCTTCAACCAGACGGAAGGCTATATGAGGGAAATCATTTTGAAGCGTACACGGGAAGCAAAGAACAAAGAGAGAGCACAATAACATCCTGAACCTCATTGCGGATCGCTTTCCCGACGCAGCCACGATTCGCAATAGTCAGCCCGAACTTTCCGACCGGGAAACGGTGTTAATCCCACCGACACCCATAGTAACCATTGCGGAGACTTGACCTGTGATACTGATCTGGGCAGGCTTTTTGCTTTTTGTTCTTCTTCTACTGGCGCTCGACCTGGGCGTTCTGCACCGGAAGGCACATGTCGTTTCCATAAAGGAAGCGCTCAGGATGTCCGCCTTCTGGATCGCACTGGGCGTTTCCTTCTCTGTTTTTGTTTATTTCGGCTATGAGAATCACTGGCTGGGCTTGGGGAACACGCTGGATGCCGTGGATGGCACCATCAATGACGGCCAATCAGCCACGATCAAGTATCTCACCGGGTACGTCGTGGAGAAATCGCTGAGCGTCGACAACATCTTCGTCATCGCAATGCTCTTTGCTTTCTTTGGTGTGCCGGCGATCTATCAACACCGGGTTCTGTTCTGGGGCATCCTCGGCGCGCTGGTCATGCGTGCAGCGATGATCGGCATCGGAGCCGCGCTCATCGCGCAGTTTCACTGGATCCTCTATGTCTTCGGAGGGTTCCTGATCCTTACCGCGTTCAAGATGTTCTTTCTGAACAGTGAGACCAGCGACCCGAATCGGAACATCGTGGTCAGATTCACCCGGAGACTCTTCCCCGTGACGTCGCACTATCATGGCGAGCATTTCTTCGTGAGGGCGGGCACGGCGGCTTCTCACGAAGCGGACGTGCCGGGCGGAAAGGAAGAACCGGACGAAACTGTTGATAAGACCCAAGCGGGTACGTTGATGGCCACTCCCTTATTGCTTGCGCTGGTCATGGTGGAGACAACGGACCTGATCTTCGCTGTAGACTCGATCCCCGCGATCTTTGCGATTACCGCCGATCCGTTCCTGGTCTTTACCAGCAACGTTTTTGCGGTGCTCGGGCTGAGATCTCTGTACTTTGCGCTTGCGGGCATGATCAGCAAGTTCAAATACCTGAAGCCGGCCCTGGCAGCAGTGCTGCTTCTGGTCGGGGTCAAGATGCTGATTGCCGGATGGCTGAAGGAAATCCTCGGCGAGTACTTCAACTTCTACATTCTCGGGGCAGTCCTGCTCATATTAACCATCGGCGTTGTAGCGTCGATCCTGGGCCGCTCGCCCGCAGCAAAAAAGGAGTTGATGGAAGCGAAGTAGAACACCCTGAAGTCGGGGGCATCACCCCTGGCTTTCCCGGGGCCGTTTACATCGGCACATAGCTTAGAAGCACAACGCCGCTCTTGAATGCTCTCGATGATGTCAGCTTCAGGTCAAGATTCTGCTTCATCCCCTCAAAGAGCGGCGTGCCCGTGCCGAGGGCAACGGGATCCACCATGATGGCCAATTCGTCGACCAGCCCGGCTTCGGCCATCTGTGTGGCAATGCTCCCGCTTCCCAGGATGGTCAGATCTTTCCCTTGCTGCTTCAGCTTTTTCACTTCTTCAACGATGTTGTCTTTTACCAACCTCGTGTTGCTCCATTCGGCTTTTTGCATTGTTCTTGAAAAGACGATTTTTTCCGACTTGTTCATTCCCACGGCGACGTCGGGAAAAGATTTCATCGCCTGGGACGTTGGCCAGTAGGAGGCCATCATCTGGTATGTAATGCGCCCGAACAGGAGGGTGCTCCCTGATTGAGCCCCTTCGGCGGCATATTCGTTTTCTTCTCCGCCATGCCGGTGCCAGCTGATATCTTCGTTGGGACCCTTATAGTAGCCGTTCAGGGTGATGAAATTGAAGATGCTGAGTTTTGCCATGTGGAACTCCTGTTGACCTTTGCGGGAGCAATGTTGATATTGCTTGTATACATGTCGATAACCGCGATGATGGGAGGCGGCACCCATGCAACAGAGGTTGCTCCCTTCCGTTCTGCTTCTTCTCCGGATTTTTCCGCTACGGCGCCGAGACCCGCGCTGGACTCAACACGTTCAACAACACGTACACCTGGGATTTAGTTGCAGCCGGTAGGGTCACGACAAGGCGTGTCACCTGGGAGAAGGCCGTTCTACCCAGGGGTCATTCAGGATCCGAGAAAGAGAAAGATGCGACGCCATCATCCTCCACCTCACGTGCACGCGAAGAAGTTTCCAATGTGGCCTGTTGTGGCAGCCCTGGTCCTTGTTCCGGTTACCCTGCTTGTCTTCCTCGTTACGCCGTCAGACGACCACCGGCCGGTTGTCGCGACGCCGCAATCTCCGCTGGAGGGGCCGGACAGCTGGATCGACCGCGCACGCGCGGTGACCGCGCTGTTCCACGAAGTCTATACGCCATGCTGGGAAGGAGCATACGGTGCGATCGGGGATGCATATCTGTTCAGGGCCGCCAGGGATTCCTCTTTGCTCCAGTTCCACCTGGTGGATCACGACCTTCGCCAAATGTGCGAAGGGACCTGGGTGGATGACAGGGCCTGGGTCTGCTTGGCTGAACTGGAATGGTGGGCAGCTACCGGCAAAAGAGACTTGGGGTTGGTCATGGATGCCATTCGGCGATACAACGAAGCGCGGCGGCAAGGGAGACTCTCGTCGCATGAAGGGTTCTGGAGTTGGTACAACTGGCCCCCGGGCTCGGGGGTGAATGAGCGGATCTTCACTAACTCCAATATGAACCAGATGGCCACCGTCGCCTGCAAACTCTACGACGCTACCGGAGACCGCCGCTTTCTCAAAGATGCGCTCCTCACCTGGAATGGGGAAGGCAAGGTTCCGGGCATCGAAAAACGCTGGTACCGCGGAGATGGAAAATGGGAAGGACGGCTCGGGCGCGCGGCGTTTGGCAAGGAGCTCCCGTGGGACGGTGCGGGATATTGTGCCGTGGCGTCAGCACTCTTTCGTTCCACCTCGGACGAGAAATACCGCAGGATCGCCATCGCAACTGCCCGGCGCGTCATGGATCCGGCCTCTGGCTGGGTTGATCCCGAAGATTTCTATCAGCTCCGGATGGACGGCAACGGTGCGTTCGTGAATTTTCTCCTGGACGCATACGCTCTTGCGCCGGATCAGCTGCCCGATCTTCTCCGGAAGGTCGAAACGATGTTGACCCACGTCTGGACTAACAACCACGGCCGTGCGGGGCTGACACTGCACAGGGAATCCGATCATGGCATCCGGAACGGATGGAATCCCTTCGGCGGGGAAGATGGTTACAAGGTGAATGAAGTGGGGACCGTGCACGCTCAAGGTGAAGCCGCGCGTGCATTCGGAACGTTTGTCTATTACTTCAACCAGAGATGAACACAAGAGCCCACACGGCTCTCAAACAGAGGCATGCATATGAAGGTTGGCATCATCATTGAAACCAACGAACCGGAAAAAGCCTGGAACGGCCTCCGTTTCGGGAATGCCGCGCTCAAGCGCGGGCACGAAGTAAAGACCTTTCTCATGAGCGCGGGCGTGGAAATCGAGAGCATCGTCCATGAGAAATACAACGCCCGGAAACAACTTGACGACTTCGTCCGGAACGGAGGCATCACTCTGGCGTGTGGAACATGCATGAAATCCAGGAACCAGGAGGAATCCGACGTCTGCCCCATCTCAACGATGAATGATTGCGTCGAGATGGTCGAATGGGCGGACAAGGTGATCACGTTTTGAGGGCCAGATCGGTACGAACCGTGTTTTCCGGCGTGCCGCCCACGATCTGGCTTTATCTGCTGCCCCCCCTTCGCCCGCCTTTTCGTTCCGATGTACGGGAGCGTTTTCTGTTGCTGCCACCGCCGCCTTTGGTACCACCGCCGTATTCTTTGTTGACCGTCGCCCACGCAATACGCTCGGCTTTGTTCGTGGAGGCGCCCCGTTTCTTGTAGCCTTGCTCAATGTGCTCCGCCATCCGCCGCTGTTTGCTGGAATACTTGGACTTATCGCCTCGTGCCACGGTAATCCCCCCTCCGCAATTTCACCTATCATTCTATTGCCAAAACGTAATTCTTCGGGACCGTGTTCCCGTACCGATCATGTCGTCGACAGTGGCGGGCAGAGGATCGAGACGGGTTACGGTTTGCGGCCGTGGACGAAGATTTCCGTGGAAAGGAAAGGCACTCGAGAGCGATCACCCCGGAATATCGCCGTCCGGAGGAATTTCTGGACCGAAGAGGACTTGACGACATCCATCGGCGCGGTCATGTAGAAGGTTTCAAGAATATCAAATCCGTGTGAGCGAAGCAGTCTGACGATATCTTTCTTTCGGTAGATCCTCGCATGGGCGAATCTGCTGTGGACGGCTTTGGGCAGCCAGGAGAAGAACGGCACGCGGTTCCATGGCAACAAAGGGAGACGTGCTCCATGCGTTTCGAAGACCCACCACTTGTTCGGCACGGCGATGAGCAGGTCACCCCGGGTTTTCAAGACCCGGTAGATTTCTGAGATCGTTTTTCCCTCGTCTTCCACATGCTCCAGAACCGCATAGCTTACGACCGCATCAAAGTGCCCGTCCGGGAACGGGAGCGTCACTCCATCGTATCGCACAGGGGTGACGGAATCGATGGTGTTCTTCTTGAGATGCTGACCGAGGATGTCCAGGTCGGCCTGATCGATATCGCACGCGACGATCCTGCATCCCGATGCCATGAGTTCCAGAGTCTGCGCCCCGTTGCCGGCGCCGAGATCAAGCACCAACCGGTCCGTGAGGGGTATGGTGGCCGCGGTGATCCGGGCTCTGCGCCTGAGGATTTCCTGTCCGTAATCGGCGGGTTTGCCGCGTGCGACTTTCTGCTGCGTCATCCTCTGAACGGATCCGGATTGGTTTCGACTTAGCGATGGTGGTACCACTTCACTGTTCTACGCCGGTGGCCAACAGCAGACATCGGAGACAGTGATAGGGCGCCCCAGATTGTACTATGAAGGAGGTTCAGAAGCAAGACGGCGGGACGGATTCCACCGGTGTGGTTCCTCTCGAACTTCCGGAATCCATTTGTTGACCGCATTGGTTACTTGTTCACCGTGTTGTCCGGCTCCATTCCCGCCTTCTTATAAAGATTCGTCCTTCCTTCTTTGTCTTTGATGAGGATCGCACGTGCGAACCCGGCCACCTGTTCGGCCTTCTCGCGCGGGACAACAATGACGCCGTCGGCGTCTCCCACAACAACATCGCCCGGGCAGACCAGCACGCCACCGATGGCCACGGGGCGGTTGACTGATTCGAGTTCGTTTCTCCCCGGACGGATGCCCCGCCCTTTCCCGCGCAGGTAGAGCGGTACTTTCTCAATGGCAATCTCATCCGTGTCCCGCGATGTTGCATCGGTCACCACTGCTACGGCTCCAAGACTTTTCCAGAAGAGGATATTGAATGACCCGATGCTACCAACGTCCTTGTCCTCCACGTCATCAATCACGACCACCGAGCCCGGTTTGATGATCCCGGAAAACGCTTCGTGTGAGTAAGCGGTGTAGAAGTTTCCTTCCCAATCGGCAAACTTCTCTCCCGGCAGCGGCCGGTCAAGACGCTGTGTTGGAACGTACCGTGCCGTGATGGCAATGCCGCGGAACTGGTGGGAGAGAGTCTGGCGGTCCACCCAGTCGGGATGAATGGCCGGATCCACCAGTCCCGTACCGGGCAGTCCCACCATGTCCATGCCATCGGAAACATCCGCCACGCGCAGGCCATCGTATAGTTTGAGTATGCGCGCGTTGTCCGCATCGGAATAGACGCGGGTTTCGATGTAGTTCGTGCCCCGTGCGATCTCTGCCGGGCTCTTTCCCTGTGACCTGGACGGTGACGACAGCCCGGCGACGCACAGCACAACAACGAGGAAGCGCAGTATTTTCATAATCTCCTCAAGTGTGTGACTGCGATTGTTATTGTCTTATTGAATATGTATACTCGTGGTATTCACCACTCCGGAGTGACAGTGCAACGAAGAGACTTCCTTGCAAATCTCCCTGCAGCAGGTCCCGTCGCCGGCTTTTCATCTCCGTTCCCTTCAGCTACAGGAACGGCCGACTCCCAGAAGAAGGAAAATATTACAGAGAAAGTAAAGCGGAGTATGCTTTTCATACAGCGGGCGGCCTGCGAACAGGGGGTCGCCATGCGGTCGCTGCTGGAGCCTGGTGAATCAGACCTCGTGATCCTCATGGCGCTTCGGGCCACCAAGGGAGGCCGGCCCCCGCAATGACCATTTCGCAGCAGACCCTCATTCTTCTACTGGTTGTGACGCCCGCCCTGCCACTGCACGGTCAGTTTCTGTACGACTTTCGCACTGGCGCACTGCAGAAAGATCCAACGGGTCTGCATGGTTGGAGCTACTTCAGCGGCGATGGAAATGCCAGCATGGATTTCCGGCAAGGGCCGGGGTATGCATCTATTGTTGTCGATGCTACGCGTGACCGGCACGGTATCTGGTGGGCGTTGATCAAGCACCGGGTTTCACGCGATATGGACCTCACTCTGCTTCGGCTTCCTCGCCGGGCATTGCGCATCGAGGCCAGTGTGCGGGTGAGCCACGCCCCCAGGCGGGTGAATCTTCATCTCAATACCCAGAGGACCACCGACTTCCACACGCATCTTGTGGAATACGATATTCCTGATACTGTGAGCTGGCACACCATCAGCATGACCACACGCGATTTCGACGCAATGCCCGGCGATACCATCAATGGTCAGTTGGCGCTCATGGATTGGGGCCAGGGGGTCTACCGCGTCGAGCTGCGGTATCTCAGAGTGGATATCGTAGATACTGATTCCGCCGGACCGGACCACGGCGTACAGGTTCCATATCATCCTCCCATCGCCGAGCCTGCGGCGTTCACCCATCATGTTCCGGTTGCCGGGGATGCAATGGTTGATCTTCAGTATCCTGAGTTGACCTTTGGCGCATGGGCTTCGCTAGGCTCTCCCGACACGGCGCGAATCCTGGCAACAAGCGCCACCCAGTACATCATCATGAGGTGGGATCTTGCCTCGTTCAACGGAAAGCGTGTGAGCGCGGCAGGACTTCTGGACCTGACCACATATTCGCTGCAACGCTCCCCGGACTATCCAAAGGATTTTGGCATGGTGAGGATTTGTGAGATTCTCGGCGGAGATCCCCTTTGGGATCAGAACAGCGTGACCTATGCGTCGTTCAGTCGGGGCAGGCCGCCGGACGACGTGATCAACGCTCAGATGATTATCGATGTCGCCGTCGTTGGCACCCGGGGCGGGAAAAACTTGATCACCATATCACGTCCCGTCCTGCAGAGGATGCTTGACGGCAGGACCGTGGGACTTGCCATCAAACCGCTGGGTGC
>JAGDMJ010000123.1 GCA_017860555.1 Bacteroidota bacterium | reverse complement strand
GCTGTTGAGGGGTGAGTTGGGGCCGGAAACCGACATCCAGTCCCCGTAGAAGTCGTAGGTCATGATCCCGATCCAATCGAAATCATTCTTCGTCGCGGCAAAGTCGATCCACTGCCCGTACCAGTTGCCCGAGGAGCCCGCCATGGAGAGGGTGAGCCCTGGCTGGACGCTGTCGAACGCCTGCCGGATCGCATGGATCATCTGGGCATGGTTTGCGCGGTCGGTTGTGTTTGCCGGGAACTCCCAATCGACGTCGGCACCATCATAGCCGTTGGCGACGCAGAACTGTGTGAGGTTGCTGGCGAACGCGCGCCGGGTCGCCGAATCGGCAGCGAGAGTGGAGAAGTTGCTCGCGTAGGTTTCGTTCCATCCGCCCACCGACACCACGACCTTCACCTCGTGGGCATGGGCCGCGGTGATAAGCGCCGGATACAGGAGGCCACTAGGAACTTCCAGGCTGCCGTCCGCTTTGGGGCCGATGAACGCATGGGCGATGTGCGTAAGATATTGCCAGGGGATGACAGAATGGGGAACAGACGTCCAGCTTGGATAGTACCCCAGCACCATCTTGTCGGCGCCGAAAACAGTGCCATTGAGAAGGAGCAAAAAAGCAACCCCAAGCCTCTTCATAGGCATTGACCTCCACCACAACGGATAAGGATCTGGGAAGAATCTGGGAATGAACGCGGGATCAGCGAGGACGGGACATCACGAACGGCAGTACCTCGTACTGCAATATAGCAGGCTGAGAGGGAATATCAAGACACGGATTAGCAACAAAATGCACAAGAAAAACATTGTCGTCCTGACATCCTCTTGGTCAGGACCCATACCTGGCCAACCATAGATCCCGAATAAAAGAATTTCGGGACGACAGGGGTCTCTTGTGCCTTTAGTGGTTTCTCACCTCTTGTGCATTCTACGCCGAGTGAAACCAAACAGTCCTCTTGATGTAGTCTGTGTAGCTCATTATTATCCGAAGTATTTTTTGCGAGACGTTGGGAACATCGTAGTCCCGCGGCAACTGCAGTTGGCGATCCTCTCCTCGCCCCTGGCGCATCGCAACGCCGAGGCCCTGCAACACCCGGTGGGGGGAGAGCCCTGTCATGATTACTGCCCCTTCCTCCATTCCCTCAGGCCGCTCGTGCGCCTCGCGAATATTGAGGGCGGGAAAATTCAATATGGAAGACTCCTCGGTGATGGTGCCACTGTCGGAAAGCACGGCAATCGCATTCATCTGGAGGTTGACATAGTCAAGGAAACCCAAGGGTTTCATAAGTTCTACCTCGGGTGCGAGTCTCACTTGCTTGCTCTCGATCCGCTTTCGCGTTCGGGGATGGGTGGAGACAATGATGCGCTTCTTGTAGTTCTCGGCAAGCGCATTGAGGGTCTCCATAAGGCCCGTAAATTGTGCTTCCACCTCGATATTTTCTTCTCGGTGAGCACTCAGCAGGAAGTAGTCCTCTTTTTTCAATCCCAGGCGAGCAAGCGCGGCTGACCGTTGGATCTTCGGCTTGTTATACGTAAGCACCTCGTACATCGGGCTGCCGGTCTTGATCACCCTGTCCGGGGGTAACCCCTCGCGCAGCAGGTAGTCGCGTGCAATTGAGCTGTATGGCAGATTGATATCGCTGATATGATCAACGATCTTTCGGTTGATCTCCTCGGGGACCCGCTGATCGAAGCATCGATTCCCGGCTTCCATATGGAACACCGGTACCTTCCTTCGCTTAGCGGGGTAGGCAGCAAGACAGCTGTTTGTGTCACCCAGAATCAGCAGCGCTTCAGGTTTTTCCTTCTCCAGGACCCTGTCCACGGTCGCGATGACTTTCCCGACAGTTTCCGCAGCGGTTTCTCCCGCCGCTTCAAGAAAGTGATCCGGCTTGCGGAGCTCCAGATCCTTGAAGAAAACCTCGTTCAGCTCGTAGTCGTAGTTCTGACCGGTGTGCACCAGGACATGCTCGGTTTCACTGTCCAGGAGCGGAACGACGCGGGAAAGCCGAATGATCTCCGGCCGGGTCCCAACAACCGTCATAACTTTCATTTTGTTAACGCTCATGCCTTGACCTCTGCTGGGGTGGTATCGGGATGGAGGGGATCAAAGACCTCGTTCGACCAGAAGAGGACGATCAAATCCTCCTGGCCGGTGTTCTCGATGGAGTGCGTATAGCCCGGGGGAATGTCAACCACCTTGAAATCCCTTCCTGAGACTTTGTATTCCAGGATCTCTGTCTCGCGGACATGCCGGAAGCGAATGACAGCATCACCTTCGATCACACAAAATTTTTCGATCTTGGTGTCGTGAAAGTGATTTCCACGGGTGATGCCGGGCCTGGTCCGGGACACAAAGAGTTGGCCGAAGTGCTCAGACTTCAAGAGCTCTGCAAGCTCACCCCTCGGATCGGTCCTTTGGGTAAGTGGATATGCGAAGTTGTCCTTCGGGAGATACGAGAGGTAGGTCGAATGCAGGGCGCGTGTGAACCGGTCCGATTCATCCGGAAGGCGCAGTGTTTCCCGAATGGACTTGAACGCAGTGATCTTGTCAACAAGAGCAGCCAGCGTGGTGCTGTACTCCGGCAATACAGAAAGCATCTCGCAACCTGGCTTGGGAGATTCCTCAGGGAGGAGGCCAGTTAAAGCCGAAACAACATCGTCGACATACACAAGCCGGAGTTCTTTTGCCGGATCGGAAACCGAAATGGGCAATCCATGGGCGACGTTATGGCAGAATGTCGCCACGACGGAGTTGTAATTTGGCCGGCACCATTTGCCGAAGACTCCGGGGAAGCGGAAGATCCGCACCGGAGCGCCGGTCGCCTGCGCAAAGTCCGTCACCGTTTCTTCGGCCGTTAGCTTACTTTTGCCGTAGGGGTTATCCAGCACGGCTTGCGTAGAAGAAGCAAGAACAAGCAGCGGATGTCGCTTAACATTGTGTAGATGTTGCACGATAGACGCAGTCAGGCCGGCGTTAACCTTCCCATGCTCCGATGGATCGGGAGGCCGGTTGACACCTGCCAGATGGTAGACCACATCCGAGTCGTGCAGGAAATTCTCGAGCTTCCCTTCATTAATGCCGATATCGTAGCATAGGAGTTGGAGGTCGCTCAGCCTCTTCAGCCGTTCGACCAGGTTCTTGCCGATAAATCCTTCGGAGCCGGTAACAAGGACAGTTTTCATGCGACGGAGCATCCCTTGAGTTCAGACTTAATATAAGGAAGTTTCAGGAGCATTTCCTCCATTTCGTCCATATTTATCCTGGATCGCGGATGAATCGTGAATGGTGAATGCAGAACTGCGAGGTAGAGCTATTGATGGGGAGAGATCAGATTTCTACAGACTCTGCCTGGGTGCAGAAACAAGTAGGGAAACGGAATGAGAACTAGAACACAACAGCGAGAAACTTCAGAGAACATGAATCAGGAGCAAGCAATTTCGAATGAAAATGTTTTGCGCGTGACATTCATCACACGTTTTTCCACAGTTTCCTGCGCGATTGAAATTCAAAATCCAGGAACACCACCTCCCTACTTCCCCACCTCGACCTTTTTCGCTCGTTCACTCTTCACCCCGATTTGCTCCACATCACCAGCGGCCACTTCGATTGATATCGCCTGCTGAATGGCCTCGATGGAGATGACCACCCTGGTGGAATTCTTCGCCCGCACCACGATTCCCTGCGCGCCGGCAAATGGACCGCTCTTCACTCTCACCACCTCCCCCTCATTCAAAGGACTCTCTTTGCGAAGCGTCTTCGGGGAAGTAATGACCAGTCTCAGTGACTCGATCTGCTCATCTGGGACCGGCTCGGGCCTCGCACTGCCGATCGCGACAAACTTCACCACGCCGTCCACTTCCAGGACGCGCAACTTCTGACTCAGTTCGATACGCACAAAATCGTACCCCGGGAAAAGCGGCGCCTCCACCTTCTTCTTCCTGTCGCTCCACTGCCGGATCTCTATAATAGTGGGCAGAAAACTCTCGATCCCCCGCTGCAGCAACTCCTCGTGAACCCGCTTCTCGTACCGGGAACGCAAGTACAGAACATACCACCGCGGGCTGTTCATCGGAGACACCTCGTCTCATGTGTCACGGGCAATAAACCCCAGGCATATATAAATATAGTCACATTTTTCCGGTTTTGCGGAAAAGTGATGCTCAGGATTCGATTAAATTTCGCTTATATGTCGGATTTCATCCCTCATGGTGGGTTCCACGGGTTCGCACGCGCGCGAGAAACGGAAGGCATGGTAGATGAAAGATTAGGGGGTGACAAAATATAAGAAATAATGCAAGGTGAGTCCGTTCTGCCCGGGGGGAATCCTCCACAGGACCCCTGCTTGCTTCTCGAGGCTGATGGGATCAGAACGCAAATTCTAGAGCTGTTCCGCGAATGGCCAGCGGTGTGTACATCTATCGTCTCACCGCGGGACCGTTCGTCCAATCCAGACGTATGTTGTTGATACGGTGAATCGCAGCGCTTCGTTCGCTCGACGAGAAGTTCTTCGGAACAGTGAAGATCTTACGCCGCAGTCTCGCGGAGGTGCTCGCGGAAAAAATCGAACGCGGCCTCTGGACAGAAGAGGTCGCCCTGAATGCGGCTCGGAGGATTCTGAACCAGAACGCGGTGGATCTGTAAGGATTGAAGTAGCGGGACCTGCTATTTAAAGAGCAGCACCCCGATCGTCCCCATGTCCCACCATCCCTGGTTCTTGTTGAATCCCGCCCAGATGTGCTGGTTCTTCCGATAGTTCGTCCCGTCATTGTCATTGAAAGCCACGTCAAACCCGATCTTGTGGCCCGGCCTGGCCACGATGCCGCTCAAGCTCGCAAGAGGATACCGCGCGATAAGAGCGTAACCCTGTTTGGTGCGACGGTGGAATGTCTCCGCTCCAGGAACAAGGTTCGGCTTCGGAAGAAGAGGACCGGCCGGTCCCTGCCATGCCACCGCGCTAAAATCGGTCTCACGATATTCGGCCAGAGAAAGATGCCGGAACAACCCCGGCGTGGGCGGATCGTGCCCCTGCGTGGAGTTCGTCCGCACGTCAAGCACGACATCCATGCAGTCAGTATCCCAGGGATAATTCATCCTCGGGAAGTCCCAGTGCGTGACCAGGCTGTCGTCGGTGACATCAGCGCCTACGTAAAGATACCGGTCGTCGTACATCACGTAGACCTGCGCGGAAAGATCCTGCCTCCCTTTCCAGGGCTGATTGCCGAAGAGCAGCCGGGCAATCTGCGACGCCGTGTCAACAAGCATCGGGTCGCTCCGGTCCCATCCCGTCCACGTCCCGTCGAGCGCCGGCGGCCGTGATGCGCGGTGCGCAAACCCCACATAGAAATCACGAACAATCTCCGTGCGGAATCCACCGCTCTCCAGATACAGCCGCACGGGATACAACTGATTCTTCTTCGTGGTACCCCCCAATCTCACCGGAACCTGAATGCGCTCTCCGGCAAACGGAGCAAGTGTGACGCGCCGTGTTCGGTCTGATCTGGTTTTCCACGCGGGATCCGGATGAAGAACGGCGGACACCGTCACGCGGTCGGGCGTATGGTTTTCAAGATCGATCCAAAGTTGGCTCTGCTGCCCGTTCGGAAGTCTCATGCGCGCCGTGACTGGTGGGCGGACAGTCAATGCCATGTGCACCGTGTCCTTCCCGAACGAGACAAGGACGGGATAGGTGACAGGCGGGGCATCGTTGGGAACGACGACGTTCACCGTTATCGTGTCCATGCCGCCGGGTGGGATGGTTTTCGCTTCGGACGCGATCCCGTTCATCCACGACATGTCATCCCTGTAGCCGGGAGGAACCAGTGGACGTTCAACCGGGCCTTTGTTGGTCGCCAGAAGGTTCACAATCCCGCCCCACCAGTCAAGCTGGCTCTGCACTCGCTGCTTCCAGTCGGATGCCAGGGCAATGCGTGCGTTGCCTGTGAGCGCGGCCGTCCCCCGGTTCCAGATCTTCACTTTCACCGGGTTGACCCTGCCGAGGAACAGCAGGGTGTCGCACGGCGATGCAACATGCATGGCAAGGCCGGCAGGTTGTTCGATGACAATGTAGCGGCCGGTCCTGGAGAACGCCTGCGGAACTCCATTGAGCCTGACCTGAGTTGCCACCGGCGCCAGGATGCGCATCTGTCCGAAGCGCAGGGGTGCCGCCACTTCCAGCGCCGCGCCGTTCCACGCACACTGTACTTGTGTGAGAGGAAGAAGCGACGAGAACAGCGTTACGTCGCTCAATCGGATCTCCCGCACGTTGAACCCGGCCAGCAGGGCCAGCGAGCCACCCTTCTCCCTCACGAGAGAATAGCTGGAGCGGGTGAGATCCGCCATGATGTGATCATCACCGTCCGCACGGCGCACGACGTAGGTATCGGGAGCGTTGCCCTTGATGAATGCTCTGCCCGCGGGGGCTCCGGTGTATGCCTCAATGAGGCTGGCAAACCTAGTGGCTTTTGTGGTTCTCCGGCTCATGACCATGGGCATGGGAACTTGTTCCGTCACCATCTGCTTGTAGAACCCCCCGATCGGCGGCGTCATCATCGAGAAAACCGCTGTGCCGGGTTCGCCGAGTGCCATGACGGACATCTTCTTCCCCTTGTCCGTGAAGAGCCCCTGCCACGAGTCGCCCGTACTTCCGAGAGAGATCGCTGTGAGTTGGTCATACCCCGGGATGCCGGGCTTGTTGCCGAAGAAGTCGATGGGTTGTGGCTCGAGTGACAGGCCGCTCACCTTCACGCTGCCGAAGCCATGCAGGGGATGGTCGTAGATGTGCGCTTCCGGCGCCGCGGCATCGAACAGGTCAATGAAGTAACTCCCTACCTGCAGCAATGTGCGTGTGAGCTTGACGCCCGCGTACGCTGTAGTTGAGCTCCCCGATGCCACCTGGAACGCCGGCAGGGCTCCAAAGAAATTCCCGAAACCGTTCGTCCATGTTTGCGTGGTCTGGTCGACGACAAGCGTATTGTGGGCGATCGACTGGCGGAACCAGTGCTGAAGGTTCGGGTTGGCATACGACTCGTTCAGAGGATCTACGATCCAATTGCGTCCGTCGGCGTAGTAGCCCATCTGCAGGCGGTCCGGATGGCCATGTTCCCCGCCGAGGATGCCGTAGTCCAGGTACAGATACGTGCGCGGGTTTTCGTTGCGGAGGATGGCGAATCCGTTCCCTGCAAGATTGACGCTCTCCTTCGGGTAGATATCCAATGTGTCCGGAGGAATCGCCGGAACGAGAGTGAAGAGGCTGACCGGCTCGGGGGCTTTCCCCAGGGCGCTCGACTCTCCGACAAGTTGCGTCCCTCGCTGAAGGTGGGTGAGATTGAGCAGCGCGAGGTACTTTGGATCGCGGTAGAGCGCGTATCCCACCTCGTAATACGGGGCATATTCAAGCAAGCTCCCTCCGCCGCTGTCCTTGCACCGCGGAAATTCAAAATTGGGTTTGATGAGGCCGAATGGAGCATCGAACATCTTCCGCATGGACCGCGTGGCGATTTCCATTCTGTAGAAGTCATATCCGTTGTGGCGCGCCATTTCCGCGAGATGGATCATTCCCCGCAGCGCCACGAAGTGGTAGCCCGACCACTCGGCCCAGAACCCGCTCTCCGGAAGCGCAGAGCCGAGCTGCCATTTGAAACCGTATTTTCCATTCACGGCAAAATCGATCAGCCCCTGATCTCCGTAAAGAAACCCTACTGCCGCGGAGACGTTGTTGTACCAGAGTTGACGGTTCGACGCGGTCTCGGGGAACTGCTGCGTGATGTTCGCCGCCGGATAGAAGAGCGAGTCCTTCAGTTTCTGGCGGTCCGCCGGGGTGAACCCGGAGTAGTTGTACAGGAGGTCGTACCCGTACGCCATATCCACGGCCCAAAACGATTCGGAGAGGGTGCCGAAGAAGACGTGCGCCGGTCCGAGGATCGTGTTCTCCGTCGGGTACTTCAGATAGAGGTCCGCAAACTGCATGAGGATGCTTTTCCCTGCCTCGGCATACTGATCACCGCCGTACACATTATAGAGCAATCCCATCCAGACTAGGTGGCTTGCCAGGACGCGGTTGTACCACCCGGCCCACGCCATGTCGAACTTTCCTCCTTTGAACACTTCGGTCGTGTCCTTCGGGCAGCGGTGTTCGAACGGTTTGAACTGCTCGTAGATGAGATCCGCGCGGTGTTTGGGACATGTGTACATATCCCAGACATAGGTCTGCTTGAGCGGAGAAACATAGACGGGGCCATGCGCGATGAACTCGTCGATCTCCTTTTTGTGCTCTTCGAACAGGTTGCGGTACCAGGGATACTGTTGGATCCATTGCCTGGCGGTATCGAGGTCCGCCTCATCGGCCATGAGCCGTGGGTGGGATCGATCCTGAGCGAACAGCGGCAAGAGCCCAGGTGCACAAAGGAGCAGGAACATCAGCAAACGGAAGCGGGATTTCATTGGGCGACTCTGAGAGGTTTTTGATAAGGGGAAAAATGACGCACCATCCAGGCGACGACGATCCAGGCTGCCACTTCGGCGAACCGCCATGCCGTCACACTGCCGAGGACCCACCAGAATGCACCGTAGAAACCGATCTCCAGATCCAGGTCCGCGCCGGCCGCCCC
>JAGDMJ010000122.1 GCA_017860555.1 Bacteroidota bacterium | reverse complement strand
TCAGCTCATGTCGCCGTGGCCCCGGAACGGATGACGAAGGACGAGTTGATGCAGGCCTACCACCACGCCTGGGACCAGTTCTATTCCACAGATCATATGGTGAGCATACTGAGGGGCTGGCGGCACGACTGGCACGATTATTGGAACAGGCTCTTTTTCTTTGCGGCCTATCTCTATGCCTCGAGAGTCGAGCGCCTGCACCCGATGAACTGCGGGTTCTGGACTTTGCGAAGGCGGGATGATCGGCGATCAGGCATGCCGCAGGAAGCATTTGTTCCGTTCTGGTTACGGCGGATCAGGACCCTGACTCTCAGGCTGGCGGGCCTGGTGAAGCTCTTTTTCCAGCTCGAAGAAGTCTGGCTCCGCAGCCGACCGAAGAGCAGAATTGAGGAAGCGCTCGAGGAACAGATCATGAAAACCAGGCATGACATCCATGACTGGCGCGAGATCAAAACCAAAGAGCTTGTCGCCCTGTACACGAAGCTCCACGACGACATGCCGGAAATCCAGGTTCCATCACATATGGCGGTCTGGATCATGAAGCACAATCCCCTTGCAGGGGCATACACGAGGGGATATGCCCGGCGTATCTGGCGTCAATGGTATCGCCATATTTGGAACCCGGTGAAATGGATCGATGTCTGGTTGTTTGAGGGGGTGAACGGGATGAGGTTCCTGAGGCACCTTCTAATAGAGGGACGCTGAGCAAAACCGGAAGCCCGCGAAGGAAGTTACTCCCTGCCGAAAGCGGAAGACCTGCCTGCCGCCCGTCAGTTCAGCACGACCTGGGAAGGCCTGGTGGCATTCTCTGTTTGAGCAGCCCGCACGGACGTTCGTTGCATCGGCTCGAACAATTCATACAGCACCAATCCTGCCGCTCCAAGGATCACACCTGTCTCGACATTCGCCGCGCATCGCACGCGAAATGCTTCGGCAGGCGTCGCAAGAATGTCTCTGTGGATCTTGCCCTGGAGCATTTCGGCCACCGCCGGGAAGTACTCGGCGAGCTTTCCGCCGATCACGATCATCTCGGGATTGAGGGTATTCGCCATCGGAGTGCAGAGGAGGCCGAGCAGAGAGATGAATTCCTCGATGACCTGTTGTGCCACCTTGTCCCCAAGGCGCGACCGCTCGACCACGAACGGGACCGTGATCTCCTCTCGGTGCCCGTTTGACGCGTGCCGGCGATAGCTTTCGATGAAGTTTGCGTTGTTAAGGATCTCTCCGAAGATCTCCTGCTCGTGGAATGTCAACGGGAAATTGGTGCTGTTCACAGCCGATGATTCCAGGGTATTGAAACCGATTTCTCCGGCAGCGGAGGAAATCCCGTGCAGAAGCTGGCCGTTGATCATGATCCCGGCTCCGATCCCTTCACCGACCCAGATGTGGACGAAATCCTTTATGCCTTTCGCTGCACCGAACAGGTACTCGCCCAGCGCCATTGCTTTGACGTCATTTTCGGCATAGACAGGGATCCTGAACTCTTGTTCGAGCCGTCTGCTGAGCGACTCTCCCTGCCATGAAGCTTTGTTCTTCGACAAGACCAGGGTGTTCGTTGAACAATCGACGATCCCCTGGATTCCGATGCCGATGCCGACCAGCTTCGAAAGCGGATTTCTCGAGGCTTTGAGAAGATTCGGGATTATGTCTGCCACCCGCGAAAGCACACAGTCGACTGAATCATCGGCGCGATAGCCGAAGGAGTCCTGGACGATCACCCGTGCATTGAGGTCGGTAATGGCGACGGCGACATGAGTCATACGGATGTCGACGCCGGCGACGAGTCCGGCAAGAGGGAGGAACCGGAGCAGCCTCCTTTTCCGGCCGACCTTGCGTCGGGCTCCCAATTCACCGGTGTCCTCGAGAAACCCCTCTTTGATAAGTCGTGCGACGAGGTCCGTGATGGTCGCTTTGTGAAGTCCCGTAGCTTTCGCTATTTCGATTCTGGAGATCGTCCCCTGGTCCCGGACAAGGCGCAGGACTCTCACTCCATTCGGTTCATGAATATGCTTGCTGCGACGATGGATGACATGCCACATGGCAGATTCTCTCAAAGGGGCGTATATTTGAAGCTCCGGGCCGCTTCGTCAGCGCAGCGGTCTTGCGATCCGAATGCGATTTCTGAAGATATCAGGACTCTTCCAATGGTTGGTTACTCCAACAATCAACGTCAATACACTCCGGCCTGGATGGGCGGCATAAGGTGTTACGGAGCCCCAGGGCTCTTCCGGCTTTTCTCCTGGCGGAGTCGGGGAAGGTTCTTGTGCGGCAGTCGGAGGACTACGCCGGGAACTACCCAATCGTTGAGAAACTATGTATTTTCTATCAGAAGTGCAAGAGATTTCTGTCACAAGTGTGCGACCCTCCCCCTGTGCCGGAAGAGGGTATATGACCGTTGCGGTCGATTTGCGCAAATCTTTTTTTGCCTCTTGACAATATCATTGAAGCATAGTATCTTATCCGCACGTTGGTTGCTACGACAAACTAATCCTACAGTTTTGCCTGGAGTCCGTTGGTAGCTCGCCTTGCGGGGACCGACTTCACGTGTGCACTCTGGCAATTCGACCGCATAACCCGTTTGAGCATATCTCACCTGACATGCACTCAAGCTCGTTCGGAGGGCGCGGCCATTTCTTATGGAGCGATTTTCGGGACCACAAGGTTACCGTGTATCGCGGGGCTTCAGTTTGAGGACCGGATCCGGATTCCCTTACATGTGATCGAACCACACATTGCTCGAGGAGGACAGTATGTCCAATAGGATACTTCGTTGTTCCCTCGTGATCCTTCTAGCTCTCCCGCTCTTCACCACTCTGGGACTTGCTGCCAGCGGTACCGTTGAAGGGCTTGTGCGGGACTCTCAGACCGGCGATGCCCTCCCCGGGGCAAACGTCACGCTCGTGAAGACGAGCCTCGGCGCTTCCACTGATATCAACGGGAAATACACAATACGGGACGTCACGCCGGGGACGTATTCCCTTCGTGCCACGTATGTCGGATACACGGAAAAGCAAATCTCGATCGAAGTCAAGGATGGGCAGACGCTCAAACAAGACTTCAAACTCGAAGCCGTGGGGGTCGAAGGAGAGGAAGTTGTTGTGACCGCTCAGGCGGCCGGGCAGAAGGAGGCCATCAACCAGCAGATTTCCTCCATGCCCATCGTGAACATTGTCTCGCGCGCCCGCATTCAGGAACTGCCAGACGCCAACGCTGCCGAATCGGTGAGCAGGCTTCCGGGCGTGTCCATTATCAGGACAGGCGGGGAAGGCTCGAAGGTCGTCATCCGCGGCCTCTCCCCGCAGTACAATCAGGTGACCATCGACGGTGTGGAAATGCCGAGCAACGTCGCTTCGGCAAACAACATCACGGGCGGAGGCGGTTCGCTCGGGTCAACCGGAAATTCCACCGGTGACCGCGGCGAAGATCTGAGTATGATCTCCTCCAGCATGTTGGGAGGGATCGAGGTCACCAAAGCCATCACCCCGGATATGGATGCCACGCTGATCGGTGGCGTCGTGAATTTCCAGCTCCGCAAGGCCCAGAAAACCCAGCTGGCAGAGGAAGGGCCGGAGCAAACGTGGGCTCCGATGGTGGAGCTCCGCATGCAGGGTGGTTACACAAAGCTGAAGCAAAGTTACGACAACTATCGTGCGGTTGCTTCCTTAGAGAAGCGTTTCTTTGACGACCAGCGGTTCGGCGTCTTCTTGCAGGGGTCGGACGAAAAACGCAACCTGAGCTCCAACAATCTGGGGGCAACCTACACGCTCGTGAAGAAAGATGCCACGAATCCTGATGCCCCGTTTCCGGAAATCACCGGGTTGAACCTGAATGATACCTTCCGTAAGCGCCAGCGCTACGGCGGCACCCTGGTCCTGGACTATACGCACGACCGGGGCGACATTGGCTTCATGAACTTCGTGAGCTCGCAGACGACGCAGGAAATCAGCCGGGGCGAGAACCTCTACCCTCGATCCAATGATATGAGCTATTACGCGAACGAGGCAAACAACAAGCTGAGCGTTCTCAGTAACCTGCTCTCCGTCAAGCATGATTTTGAATGGATGCGCGTTGACCTGAAGATCTCACACAGCTATTCCGAGAGCAGCAACCCCGAGGACCTGTCCTTCGATTTCTATCAGAATCAGGCCGGGTTTGCCAACATCGGTGACTTCACGAAGATCCCACCGCAGACGCTTGGCGATATGGTTGTGCATGATCAGACCCGGGCAGGGAATATAAGTCTCAGCACGAGCACGACCTTATCGGAGGAGCGGGTGCTCCAAGGCTCGCTGGATCTGACCAAAGACATATCCATATCGACGGAACTCTCCAGCCGGATCAAGATCGGCGGCGTGTTCCAGCATCGTACCAGAGAATATGACTACAACACCGCCTCGGGATCTCAGGGGTATTCCGGCGGAGGGAACGTCCTCACGGCATGGCGGAATGCTTATCCCTGGCTCGTTTTTAGCGGTGGACGACTTGGCCTGGAGAACTTCACCAAAGACAGCTATGAGTACGGCGAGTTTCTCAATGGGGCCTATGAACTCGGCTATCCCATAAATGTCAATCTCATGTGGGATCTCCTGCCGATCGCCAAGGGGGTCTCATCGCTGGAAGGCTATCAGGTGAACAAGCTCGGGTCGGTTGTCAACGACTACCATGGCTGGGAGAACAAGAGCGCCGGGTATGCAATGATCGTCTTGGATTACGGCCCGACCATTTCCCTCATTCCCGGTTTCCGGTACCAAAATCTTGCCACCAAGTACACGGCGATGAGGGGGATGCTGGTCCCGAACGGGATTGAGGGGGGCGACACGACCATTGAGCATTCCAATGGGTTCTTCCTCCCGATGGTGCACGCGCGTTACCGCCCGTATGAATGGATGCAGATCCATTTCGCGTACACGAAGACACTCAACTATGCGGACTATAGCGCGCTCACCCCGCGTTATCTCATCTCCAACGGGAACATCGATTACAACAACCATGCGCTCAAACCAGCCACGTCGGAGAATCTGGACCTTGTGGTCTCCTTCCTTTCCAACGAGATCGGGCTGCTCTCCTTCAATGGGTTCAAGAAGCGCGTCAAGGACCTCGTCTTCTTCTCGCAAACCTATACGTCGGATCTGAGCAAGTGGCCGGAATTGCCGCAAGTCGGGAACGCGCTCTACAACCTCAATACGTACGTCAACAATCCCAATGACATCGATCTTTGGGGCATCGAGACCGAATGGCAGACGCATTTCTGGTACCTGCCCAAGCCTTTTGACGGGCTGGTGCTGAACTTCAACTACACGCACATCTTCTCCGAGGCCAGTTATCCCAGAAGCGAAAAGAGAGTGTTCTATGATGACGATGGGAACAGCATCACGGTCGTGAGCGACACGTTCTACACGACGCGCATGCTCAACCAGCCGAATGACATTGTCAATCTGGCGATGGGGTATGACCTGGGCGGGTTCTCGTTGAGGCTCTCCATGCTCTATCAGGATAACATTTTCAAGCGTCCCGATTTCTGGATGCAACAGCGGGTCAATTCGGCCACGTTCACCCGGTGGGACCTCTCGGTCAAGCAGGACCTTCCCTGGTTCGGGATGCAGGTGTATTTCAACATGAACAATATAACGGGCGAAGACGACACAGACGTCAATCAGAAGAATCTTTACACGGCATCCGAACAGCGTTACGGTATGTCGGCAGATCTCGGCTTTGTTATTCGCTTCTAATCGCCACATGAACAACAAGGAGGTCAAGGGGTACTTGGATTTGCGGTCTCGCTCTTCACAACTCACAAACCATTCAACATTTTTCAGGAGATGTACGATGAAAAAGTTGCTATACGCGTTGGTGGTAATTGGACTGGCGATCTTGTGCATGCCATTGGAGTCCTTTGCACAAGACACGCTTACTGTCGTTCCGGCGACATTCAACACCGTTATCAACAGCGATACGTTAGCCGGCGGCGTACGCGCTCACCCGGACCGGGTCTACCGGTTTCAGCGTGGGAAAGTCTACCAGGTTAACGAGCCTTTAAGAATCAACGGTAGCTTCACGGCCGTTGCGAATGACTCGGCGGGCATCAGGCCCCCGGTTCTTGCACCGGCGATTCTGCTCGATAATTCTTCGGTCGACCATTTCTTCGACCTCATCGGAAAAGGCTCCAAGGTCGCCATCAGCGATTTGTATCTGCTCTCCCAGCGTTCAGACAACACCTGGCTGGGGTGGAGCGACGCTATTCGCGTGAATGCCGACAGCGTCTCTGTGACCCTGCGCCGTGTTGTTGGTGAAGGGTGGAGCAACGTGTTCATCAACCCGAGCTACTGGATGAAGACTGATTTCCGGGATTGCTATTTCCGGAATTGCCAAGGTTCCGGATCATGGTTCGGCGGCCAGATCTTCAGAGGTCCCGGTGGCATGTGCCTGGATACGACCATCATGATCAACAACACCTTCTTTGCCAACAGCTCGTACCTGATTGACATCCGCGGCTACACCCCGCTGGCGGTATTTGAGCACAATACCTGCGTCTACGGTACAGTCAACCCGTTCCTCATCCGGCAGGCGTCCAACCTGCATATCAAGAACAACATCATCTATTCCATGCATTCCATGGGCGGAAATCCCACCCACGTGTATGATGGCTGGTTCCTGAACTATCCGGACACCGGATCCAGCAGCATTATTCGCATCAGAGGCAATGACAGCGTCAGCTACTGGGCCAGCCTGTGGTGGAATACCGGCGCCAACAAGCCCGGAGCCTTCACCGGTCCTGAAGCGTGGGTCGATGCAAATCATGGGGTTACTCTCAGTATGCTGGATGTGAGCCAGCGGGTCTTTGACGTGCGGGGCAACAATTGGTTCATGCCCACGAAGCTCACTGACTTCTACAAGGCGTACAACGACACTGTTGCGACATTTGACAGTATCAGCGTGCCCGTGTACCAGGGAGCTCCCGCAGTAATGCGTGTCAAGAGAACTCTCATCCCGCCGACATGGCTGACCTCGTATGCAAAGTGGACGATCGACAGCCTGGCCGGAGTGCTTTCGCCGAACATCGTTGTGGAGAAAACTCCGATGATGGAGGATCCCGGCTTCGCGGCAGACGTGAACGGTCATGTCGACAAAATGATTGACTATGTCCACCGGATCTCGACCAATACGATTGGCACGCTGCGTTGGACATTCCCGGACAGCTCGCTCTATCTGCCCGACTGGCCGGTGCCCGAGAGCTTCACATACACGAATACCGCGTTGCAGACTGCTGCGACGGACGGATTCGCGGTCGGCGACCTGAACTGGTTCCCGGCTCAAAAAGAACAGTGGCTGGCGACGGATGTCAAGAGGGTGGATAACGTTCTGCCGCAGGAATTCAGCTTGGAGCAGAACTACCCCAACCCGTTCAACCCGTCGACGACTATTGAGTTCTCTCTCCCGAAGCAGGCCAAGGTCACACTGACGATCTACAACCTGCTGGGTCAGCAAGTGGCGACCCTCGTCAACGCAACACTGGGTGCGGGAAGCTACACCACCGAGTTCGATGCTTCGAACCTCGCGAGCGGCACCTATATTTACCGTCTGTCGTCTGACGGCTTCGTCAAGACGAGCAAGATGCTGTTGCTCAAGTGAGAATGCTGTCTCTCACCTGACCGACTTCTGTGACACCGGGCGCCTCGGATATGGTTCTGGGGCGCCCATTTTTACATCCTGAAAGAAACCACCCACCCACACAGCGAAAGGCAGCGAGACAGTGGCGGAGTTCACCTCGCAACGCCCTCCCCATGACCGCCGGAAGTTTGTCAGCGAAGCGGTCGAAGCCACCATCGGACAGGTCACGCGCACCATGGCCGATGCGGAACTTGCCTGGATGTTCGAGAATTGTTTTCCCAATACGCTTGACACCACCGTGCGCTTCACCATCGATGGCGGTACGCCCGACACCTTTGTGATCACGGGCGACATCGACGCGATGTGGCTGCGTGACTCCTCGGCACAGGTCTGGCCGTACCTCCCGCTGGCGCGAGACGACCGGAAGCTCCGGGATCTCATCGCAGGGGTCATCCACCGGCAGGCCCTCTGCATTCTGATCGACCCCTATGCCAACGCGTTCTATGCCGGACCCGGCCAGAGCGAGTGGGCGAAAGACCTCACGGACATGAAGCCGGAGCTCCATGAGCGCAAGTACGAAATCGACTCCCTCTGTTATCCAGTCCGCCTTGCGCATGGGTACTGGAAGGCCACCGGCGATGCTTCCGCGTTCGATGCAACCTGGCGGGACGCGATGCTGCTCGCCGTCAGAACCCTCCGGGAACAGCAGCGATTGGACGGCGCCGGCCCGTACAAATTCCAGCGGATCAGCGCGGTCCCGTATGATACCGTGCCCCTTGGAGGATTTGGCAACCCGACGCGCCGATGCGGGCTGATTCACTCCGCGTTCCGACCGTCGGATGATTCCTGCGTTTTTTCTTATCTCATTCCGTCGAACATGTTTGCGGTCGTCGCATTGCGTGCCTTGAGCGAGATCGCCGGCGACGAGCTCGTCGATCCGGCGTTCGCGAGGGAGTGCGACAGCTTTGCCGATCAGCTCGAAGAACGGATCATGAC
>JAGDMJ010000121.1 GCA_017860555.1 Bacteroidota bacterium | reverse complement strand
GCAGGGCATGCATGTGGAGGGCTTCGCTTGTCCGAGGGGGTCAGCATCGAAGAGCTGGGAAGTCTTGCCCGCAGCATGACGTTGAAGTACGGATTTAGCTACATGAAGCAGGGAGGTGCCAAAGCCGGAATAGTCGCTGATCCGGACCTGCCTCTGGAAAAGAGGCGACGTCTCCTCTATCGGTTCGGCGAGTTGCTTGGGCCTGTTCTCCGCCAGGGATACTATTACTCCGGTCCGGACATGAATACGACGGAGGAAGACATTGAGCACATGTTGCAGGGCGCCGGGGTCCACCTGCCGCACCCGCGCAGGGGGAAGGGGAAAAAATCCGGGCTGTACACTGCTCTCGCTGTTATGGTGGCAGCGGAGGCGGCGGCTTCTGCCATGGAAACATCGTTGCAAGGGAAAACTATCGCGATCGAAGGATTCGGTGCCGTAGGAAGTCCCCTGGCCATGCTTATGGCGAAGAAAAAAGGGGTCAAGGTCCTCGCTGTCTCCACGACCAAAGGGGCCGTGTATAACCCTGCCGGGCTCGACGTAGAGCGACTCCTGAAACTCAGGCAGAGTCATGGAAATTCCCTGGTGACCGTGTATGAGGATGCCGATAGAATTGACAATGAAGATCTTCTCACCCTGGACGTGGATATTATATCTCCGTGTGCGCGCCAGTGGGCGATTACCGAAGCCAATGCGGACAGAATCAAGGCATCGCTCGTCTGTCCGGGGGCAAACAACCCGGTGACCCCCGAAGCGGAAAGGATGCTCTTCCGCCGGAAGATCGTCTCTGTTCCTCACTTTACTGCCAACTGCGGCGGTGTGTTGGGGAACAAGCTCGAGGTTGTGGGCGTGAACGAGGAGTATATCGAATCATTTATCAGAAAGCGGAATTTTGACCGCATCCGGTCGCTGATTGTGCGTGCACGCGATGGGTCTGAACCTATGACGTTTATTGCGGAGCGCGAAGCCAAGCGGGTCTTTGATAAAATGCGGGAGGAGGCCAGACATGCAACCTTGCCTTCGTTGACCCATCGCGTGGGTTTGCGTGTTTTCAATGCCGGCCTTATTCCCGACTTCATGATTCGCCCGTTGGCGCCCCGCTACCTCGAACGCACCATGAGGCTCCCGAGCCACACGTTTCCGGGACAGGTGGGCAGTGTGGTGTAGGCCTCCTGCCGGCTCTTGTGGCGGATCTCTGAATTGTGGTACTTCCATGGCGATTCGTCCTGTTCGGGGAGTTTGTTGACTTTCGATTGCAGATTTTGTATGTAGGGGCGCGTGGAATTCCTGATCTCGACACTTATGTGGAATCTCGTGCGTCCGGGTGCGAAATCCCCTCGTTCTTTTGTTACTTTCCCAGACCATACGGTTCTCATTCTGGACTAGCCTTTGGCTTCTCTCTTACGGACCCTGCGGCGGAACGCCATATTCTCCGCCTTGTCCTCTGTCGTAAGGCTCTCGACCACAGCGCTGCTCTTCATCCTCGTTGCCAGGGCGTACGGTCCTGAAGCTTTCGGTCAGTTCACGACAGCACATACGCTTTCCCTGATCTTTACCCTGTTTGCAGATTTCGGGTTCGACCTCTTGCTGACCACGGAGGTGGCCCGGAAACGTGAGGAGGCCTCCTTCCTTTTTCCCAGGATCCTCTGGGCCAAACTCGTCTGCACTACGATCGTCTGCCTGTCGATGTGCCTCTACGGGTTACTTCTCTCGCTGTCGGAGCCGACCCGAGTCCTGACGATGATCTTCAGCAGCTATCTTCTGTTTTCGGCGCTGATGAGTTTCATGTTTGCACTCTTCCGGGCGCATGACGAATTGCATCACGAGGCGCAGATCACGTTTGTCGTGAACGTGTTGTTGCTCGGGGCACTCGTGATTCTCGGCGCCATCCATGCCTCACTGTATCTGGTTGCAGTCGTATTCGTGCTCTCCCGTGTGTTGGGGCTCGCGATCGCATGGCATCGATCCCGGAACATCGTGACCGTCAGGCGCCCGGTGCGGGATCCAGCCTGGCTGGCGGGGCAATGGCGGGAAATCATGGCGTTTGGCCTCTACTTCGTTTTTGGAAACCTGTTCTTCACCATTGATACGATGCTGCTTTCGATGATCAAGGGGGACTATCACGTTGGCATCTACCAGGCGGTCTTCCGCATTGCCGCGTTATTCCTCATGCTCCCGGAAGTAGCATTGAGTGCGATCCTGCCAAGTCTTGCGCGAATCTATGTGACCGACACCCAAAAATGGACCCAAATGGGCACCGCCACGAGCAAGTTCCTGTTCTTCATCGGGCTTTTGATCGGGACTATTCTTGTGACATTGGGTGACCTCGTCATCACTCTTGTCTATGGCCGTCAGGGGTACGAAGAGGCCATCCCCGTGATGCGTATCTTCGGAGGGATTGTTGTCATCCGGTATGCATTTGCAGTTCCAGGAATGATGCTCACGACTTCCGGGAGACAGCCAGTGCTTACCCTGATCTTCATCTGTGCCACGGTGATCACCGTCGGCTCGAATCTTTTCGTTATTCCTCCATATGGTATCAATGGAGCGGCGGTGGTCTCTCTGATCACAAATGGGTTTGTCATGGCAGCCATTTTCTTGGCGCTTCGGAGCCACGTGAGCACTAATTGGCTGGCTTATGACAGGTTAGTCCCCCTCGGCCTTGCGCTTATCGGAATCGCTGTCATTCTGAGTTTGCCGCCAGATTGGCGATGGATAGGGGTTTTGGCGCTACTTTTGGTGTTTCTCCCTGTCGTTTATCTGGCCGGATTCAGCATTTCTGAGCGGCGACTCGTCAAGGAAGCAGCCCTCCAAATCGTTAGCCGCCAAGGGCTTCGTTGACTTTCCGATGGAAAGTTGGTATAATAATAGATACGAATTACCGAGAGGATCCGCTTCGCCCTTTGCTACGATTGCACCGGTGCCAATGTAGTCCCTCCCTTCCGGAACAGGAAGTGTAAGCACTTTTTTCACCGTTTTAGAGAGCCTGGCGACCGCCTGAGGCGAGCAATTGCCATGCTGCCTGTCAGGGCGTCAACGACGGGGCACCAGGATGGTGAGGGAAGTCGGTGTAAGCCAATATTAACCACCTTTCCGCTAGTCTCGATGAAGCATGTTTTGGTGACAGGGGGTGCCGGATTCATTGGCAGCAACTTCGTCCGTCATGTCCTCCAGGTGCACCCCGACCTGAGGGTGATCAATTACGACGCCCTAACGTACGCCGGGAATCTCGAGAATCTCGCAGACATCGTTGGGAATCCCCGGTACCGTTTCGTCCGGGGCAATATCTGCGACCGCCGTCTTGTGGACGAAGTCATCCGGGAACACGGCGTCGATACCGTGGTTCATTTCGCGGCAGAGTCTCATGTGGACCGGAGCATTCTGGACGCCGGGGTGTTTGTGCAGACGAATGTCCTTGGAACTCAAGTGCTCCTTGAGGCTGCCAGGGTGGCCGGTATCGAGAAGTTCCTGCACGTATCGACGGACGAGGTCTACGGATCCCTCGGGCCAGCCGGGAAATTCACCGAAGAAAGCCCGCTCCATCCAAACAGCCCGTATGCGGCGAGCAAAGCAAGTTCCGATCTCCTTGCCCTTGCTTACCATCATACCTTTGGCCTTCCGGTTGTCGTCACGCGCTGCTCGAACAACTACGGTCCGTACCAGTTCCCCGAGAAGCTGATCCCACTGATGATCATCAATGCCCTCAATGACAGGATTCTTCCTGTGTATGGCGACGGTTTGAACATCCGCGATTGGCTGCATGTTGGGGATCATTGCGCGGCGATTGACACGGTACTCTCCAGAGGGCGGCTGGGAGAAACGTACAACATCGGCGGCAACAATGAATGGAAGAACATTGACATCGTGAAGGTGATCCTCATGACGCTGGGAAAGCCGGAAAACCTCATCAGTTTTGTGAAGGACCGGCCGGGACACGATAGGCGTTATGCGATGGACTCCTCCAAGCTCTGCGACGAGCTTGATTGGCAGCCCGCTTTCACCTTTGAACAGGGAATTGTGGAGACGATTCAGTGGTATGTGAAGCACGAAACTTGGTGGCGGCGGGTCATGACGGGGGAATACCAGGAGTATTACCGGAAACAGTACCATGGGGCATAAGCCATGAAGATCTCCCTCACGCTTGCGGCGGTGTTCCTGATCTCGGTGTCTGCGAGCCAAGCTCAATTCAAGGATCCGTTTGGCACGACTGATCTGTCATCATTGAAGGGTGAACTCAAAACCCCGCAGGTCAAAATGGATACGCGGCAGGCGGTTCCGCTTGACGCACCGGTCGATCCTGCGGAGTATAATGTCGGCCCGGGAGACCAGCTCGGGGTGAGCATCTGGTCGTCGGCTCCTCTTGAATACCAACTCATGATCACTCCCGAGGCAAGTCTTCTCATCCCGACCGTTGGAGTGATCGATGTCCGAGGCCTCACCCTTGAACAGGTGAAGAAGAAGGTCGCACAGGCGGCTTCTCGAAGGTACGTCAACGCGGATATCTCCGTGACCCTCCTCGTCCCCAGGAAGGTTGCAGTAAGCATATCCGGGTTCGTGCTTGACGAGGGGAAGAAAGAGATTTACGCGGTGGAGCGGGTTGACGATCTCATCGCCCTGAGCAACAAGTTTCCTTCAGAGCGTCTCACCGTGGATGAATACGCCCAGCAGCTTCTCCAGCTTCGGCGAGGAACATCGGACCGGCATATCGTCGTGCGGAGGCGGGACGGATCGATGCGTCACGTCGACCTCGTGAGGTACAGGATCACCGGTGAGGGTAAATACAATCCGTACCTGTCCGAGGGGGATAACGTGTATGTCCCGGAACGGAAAGACGTTAACAACACCATCGCTGTTTTCGGGGCGAGGATGGCGGGGGCAGAGTTTGAGTTTGTGCCGGGAGACAGCCTTTCCAGATTGGTCTCCATGGCGCTTGGCTTCAGTGAGACCGCGGACCCGGAGCACGCCTATTTGAGCCGGCTGTCGGTCGATGGGCAACGGATGGACACACTTCGCATCGACGCCCGTGCCATTGCCGAGGGGAAGGCGAAGGACATTGCCCTGCAACCGGGAGACCGCCTGGTGATCCCTCAGCGCCCCGAGATGAGACAGAACTACCGGGTACACATCGATGGCGCTGTCCGGTGGCCCGGAACCTATCCCATTACGCTCGGTTCCACCAGGCTGTCGGAAGCGATCAGGAATGCTGGCGGACTTACGACGTTGGCCAATCTCAAGGGGGCTTCGCTTCTACGGTATCCTCTCCCGGACGCTCCAAGTTCGGATATGTTGTTGACCGAGCAGCTGCTGAGCAGGCGGACGGCTCTCTCCTTGGAAGACTCGAGTTACTACTATGCGGAAACGACCCTGCGCCTCAAGCGTGAGGAGGTTTCGGTCGACTTCTACAGGTTGTTTGCCGAGGGCGATTCTACGCAGGACGTAGTCCTCCGATCGAACGATCAGATCGAAATTCCCCCGCACACGAGGACCATCTACGTCTTTGGCCAGGTGGTGAATCCCGGTCATGTGGATTTTGTTCAGGGAGAGGGGTACACCTACTATGTAGAAAAGGCGGGCGGCTTCACGAACGACGCCCGTTCCGAGGACACGAAAGTGATCAAGTCCAGGACGCATGTCTGGTTGGATCCCGGAGAGACCACGATGGAAGATGGGGATCTCCTGTGGGTGCCCAAGGAGGTTACCTATCCGACAGCCCACTACATCACGAGCTGGGCCCAGATCTTCGGCATCATCGGGGTCGTGGCGACTGTCGCGCTGCTCGTGCAGTCCTTCTAGGACCTGTTCCGCTTGTCCTGGAGAAATCCGGGGACACATTGACGAATCGTATAACATCTGAAGGACGCTGATAGAGATGGATGTTCAGGGAGAAGACGGTTCCAGCGGGAACGGGCAGCTGCGGTCGATCAACTTGCTGGACTCGCTCATAGTTCTTGTGCGCCACAGGCGTACGATCTTTCTGGTCACCGGGGGTGTTTTCCTCCTTTGCATTGTCCTCTTCTGGCTGATTCTTCCGCGCTGGTACAAATCCACGGCATCCGTCTTGCCGCCGAAACAGAAGAACATGATGGGCCTGCTGAGTGCCGTCTCACGCACGACCGCGTCACCCCTGCGCAATCTGGGCCTCGGCATGAGCTCGGACGATCTTGCGCAGTTTCAGACGATCCTTGCGAGCCGTCGCGCACTGGAGGCGGTCGTTGACAGCTTCGACCTGCAGTCCGTCTACGACCTTCCCATCCGGGAAGAAGCGATCAAGGAGCTGAGCGGGAACATCAGCGTGACCCTGGGGAAAGAAGACGTTTCCCTGGAGATCAGCGCATACGACACTGACCGGGATCGCGCGGCTGCGATGACGAACCTGCTCGTGGAGGTGCTGAACAGAATCTATACGGAGATGTCGGTCACGGAGGCGAAAGGGAACAGGGAGTTCCTGGAACAACGGTACGACCAGAATCTCAAGGACCTGGAGACAGCGGAGAACGCGTACAAGGCCTTTCAGGAGAAATACGGCGCCTACGCTGTTCCCGAGCAGGTGAAAGCTGCCGTTGAAGCAGCGGCGCAGATCAAAGGGCAGATCGTGATCAAGGAGATTCAGCTCGGGATGCTCGAGAAAAGCACGACGGCTGAAAATCCTTCGCTGCAGGCCGTGCGATTGGAACTCGGGGAACTTCGAAAACAAATGAACCGGATGATGTACGGTTCCCAGAGCCCGGCAAAAACAGCGGAAATCTTTGCACCATTCTCCAAGACCCCGGAGATCGGGCTCGAGTACCTCCGACACTACCGCGATGTGGAGATCCAGGGGAAGCTGCTCGAACTCCTCTTCCCCCTCTATGAACAGGCACGCATTGAAGAGCAGCGCAACACGCCGTCGGTCATCGTGCTGGACCATGGCATACCGGCGGAGAAACCCTCACGGCCGAAGCGCCTCATCCTGACGCTGCTCATCACGCTGGGAGCCTTCATCGTAGCATGCGGCTTCGTGTTCGCGTCGGAATCGCTTGCGCGTATACGCAGCGGGCAGACCCAGGCTGACCAGATGAAGATCGACCTCCTGCGTCAGGAGCTTCGTCTCAAACGGCTGTTCCGATAACCGGGGGACGGCTCCGATGAGCTCGGCGACTCTCACATACCCTGTTTCCGGCCCGCGCGCGTATGACCTTCCTCTGAAGGACTGGCTCCTGTATGCCTTTGCCGCCGTGTACCCACTCTTGATGTTCTCCATCACCTTTTCCCGGGATTCCCTGCCGTTCTGGGTGGTTATCGGCCTGACACTGGTCACGTTGCTGGAATTCCTCCAGACTCGCCGATTCTGGTTCGAGAGGTCGTTCGTTTACCTGTTCCTCTTCGCATCCGCGTATTTTCTCCTCGGCACGTACAATATTATCAGCGCGGATTCCAGCATTGGCCTCATGGGAAGGACTCCCGCCGACCGTGCATTTACGATCGACCTGCGCGTGTTGTACGTGGTGCTCGCCTTCGTTGTCTTTACGAATTCCCTGGCCGGCGCGTCCGAAGTGGTTTTCCGGCGCATCTTTAAGATCCAGGTGGGTGTGGGAGCCGCCCTTGCACTGTTCGGCATCCTGCAGTTCGTCACCTTTGTGTTTTTCAATTCTCAGGCTATCATCGACATCCAGCCCACGAATGAAACCTATGGCGGGCGGTCGTACTTCATCCAGAGGCTGGGCAGAGACAAGATCTTCCGGGCATCCGGCCTGTTCACCGAACCATCGTGGTTCGGCTTCTTCCTGGTTCCCCTCACGGTGAAGTTCGTCGTCGGGTGGGCCCATGGGATCGTCATGGGCCCGAAGCCCGTGCAGATCGTGCTCCTGGTGATCTACTGCCTGGCGATTTTCGTCAACTTCTCGCTGACCGCCATTCTCGCAGTTGCCGTCCTCATGATCTTCTTTGTGCTGCGGTTCATCTGGCGCGCGCCGGGGCGTGCACTGGCAGTTCTCTTTGCGGGTGCAGTGGTGGCCGTGGCCGTCATCCTTTCCCCGGTCGGAGAGCCGCTCATGGGAAGGATCGGGAAGGTCTTTGCTCTGAAAGATGTCTCCACCCTTGACCGTCTCTTGCGTGCCTACACCGGGTTCCAGGTGTGGGTCGAGAATCCCTGGCTCGGCGTCGGCCCCGGTGGCTTTGCGCTCCTGTATCCTCGCATGGGAGGATGGTGGAGCGGCAACATCATGGCTACTCCGTTGAACATCTGGTTCTCGATCCTTGCCGACGTCGGGCTGGCGGGATTCATTCCGTTTCTCCTGTTTCTGTGGAGGATCCTCCGCGGCGCTGTGCGACGCGCCAAGGAACACCCGCTTGCTGCGGTCTATCTCTGGAGTGTGTCGGCCCATCTGGTGTTACTGACGACCATTGACATCTGGTACACGGAGATCCTCTGGTTTGAACTGGCGCTCCTGCTCTGTCTGACGTCCGGACCCGGGCTCAGGAGAGTCTCACAGCCTGCTGCCACCGCCCATGTCTGACAGGAGACCCAACAGGGAATCATGGTGCGCGCCGGGCCTGGTGTCGCCCGGGGTGCCGGGGTCGCGCCACCGCTTCAGTGTCCGAACGGCCTTGTTCCCCCACGACAGCGGCGCATCCC
>JAGDMJ010000120.1 GCA_017860555.1 Bacteroidota bacterium | reverse complement strand
TGCGATGGCGATGGCGCAGGTGATCTCATCGTTCGGGCAGCCGGCCATTCAAATGGCGCTCAAGGCGGTGAACGCGGCACAGGAGGTCGGGTTGGGAGAAGGCCAGAAGCTGGAGGCGTCGCTCTTTGGCGGCTGTTGTGCCACGGAGGATTTTCTCGAGGGGACGAACGCGTTCCTCGAAAAAAGAAAACCAGCGTACAAGAACCGATGAGGAACGTTGAGGATGTCGATCGGCTCAAGCGTCTTCTGAAGATAGCCGGAGCCCTGGCCATTGTCGCAGTGGCGCTCACGCTTGTGGATCGCCTCCTTGTGGCCGGGACGGACAAAATTGTCAATGATTTTTCCGGTGCACACGCCGGAGGCGCTCAGATCAACGCTGCCATCGACGCCGTCCTTGGCCGCTATCCAATCGAGCCAAAGTCGGTCTCCAGCTGGAAAGTAATGACCCCGGACAAGAAATTCCTCCGCCTGGAGCAACGGATCGTGATGCCGTATGATTTTGCCGCCGTCCAGTGCAACCACGAGCTGAGCCGGGAGATCCTGCCGTTCGGCGGCCGCATTGCGGCGACGGAACGGAGCAGAGAGAATGTCGTGACCATGCACGTGTTGAATCAGGGAGTTATCATCAGGACCATTTCGTTTGCCATGCGTCCCTATCACCCTGACAAACAGGTGGAAAAAAAGAAAGCGTCGGCAAAGCGAAAAGTTCATTGAAAGGAGCAACGCCATCGGCAAGGAACAACAATCGCAAAAGCCCGCGGCGCAACAAGGTGCCGGGATCATGGACAAGATCGTCTCGCTGAGCAAGCGGCGCGGTTTTGTTTTTCAATCCAGCGAGATCTATGGGGGCCTGAACGGGTGCTGGGACTATGGTCCCCTCGGGGTCGAACTTCTCCGGAACGTCAAGGACCAGTGGTGGCAGTCGATGACCTACCGCGAGGATATCGAGGGAGTGGACGCCGCCATCCTGATGCATCCACGTGTCTGGGAAGCATCCGGTCATGTGGAGAACTTCACAGATCCCATGGTGGACTGCAAGGAGTGCAAAGCGCGCTTCCGTGCCGATCAGATTGAGGACTCTCCCTGCGGCAACCCTGCATACAAGGGACGAAAAGCGAGCAAGTGCCAGGTGGAGGGAAAGTTCACGGAGGCACGGCAGTTCAATCTGATGTTCAAGACCTTCATCGGGCCGATGGAGGACTCGACTGCCGTAGTGTACCTGCGCCCGGAGACGGCTCAGGGGATTTTCGTGAATTTTCTGAATGTTCAGGCTGCGTCCCGGCAGAAGCCGCCCTTCGGCATCGCGCAGATCGGCAAGGCGTTCCGCAATGAGATCAATACCAAGAATTTCCTTTTCCGCACCCGCGAATTCGAACAGATGGAAATGCAGTTCTTCGTCAAAGGCGGGAGCGATGAAAAGTGGTTTGAATACTGGAAAGAACAACGAATGGCATGGTTCTTGCGGCTTGGTATGACCAAGGCAAAGCTCCAGTTCCACAGGCATGAACCGGATAAGCTGGCGCATTATGCCAAGGATGCATACGATATCGAATACGAGTTCCCCTTCGGGTGGGGAGAGATCGAGGGGATCCACAACCGGACGGATTTCGATCTCACACGTCACGAGCAATACTCCGGGAAGTCGATGAAGTACTACGATGAAGAGACCAAGGAGCGATATACTCCGTATATCATCGAGACTTCGGCGGGGGCAAGCCGCTCGTTCATGGCCTTCCTGGTGGATGCGTACCGGGAGGAGCAGGCACCGACGGCCGACGGCAAGATGGAAACGCGCGTTGTGATGAGGCTGCATCGGCGGCTCGCCCCCATCAAGGCCGCGGTCTTTCCGCTTGTCAACAGAGATGGAATGCCGGAGATCGCGCGGAATATCGAGCTTGCGCTCCGGCCACACTTCCGGGTTTTCTATGATGACAGCGGCGCGGTCGGGCGGCGGTACCGAAGGCAGGATGAAGCCGGGACACCGTATTGTATCACGGTGGATTCCCAGACCCTTCAGGACCAGACTGTGACTGTGCGGGAGAGGGATACCATGAAGCAGGAACGTATTGCGTCGGATGCACTGGGACGATACCTCCGGGAGCGGCTTGCGGAGTGAGACTGTGACGACGTTCATTCATAACTATCTTCGGACAACCCATGCGCAAACAACTCTGTCTCTTGCTCGTGCTCGCTTTGGTGGGATGTGGCGAGAATGAGGAAACAACCTCTCCTTCCACGAAGCTGGGACCACCGGAGAACCTGAAAGCCCTTTCGGTCAATGGCTCGACGGTGGGGCTGCAATGGTCGCCTCCCGGAGGAGAACTGGATTCCCTCGGGGGATATGTTGTGCAGATAGGTAACGCACGGGATACGCTGGCAAAGACCATACTGTCCTACGCGGCGGATTCGCTCACTCCGGGAGAGAAGACGTTCACCGTGTATTCGCGCCGCGTTTCGGGGGGGCTCTCCGACGGAGCGGTCATCAAATGGGGACCGGCGGCACGTTTTGATTCTCCCTATGTGGTGTCCGAGTACAGGACAAATGTGACGACCGTTGAATCCGCCCTGGATGCGGGAACGGCAACGCTGGACCCTGCGGCAATGTCGATAAATTCCACCAACGCACCGCGGATGGATATCTATCTGTTTGGAGGGAACGGAGCCGTTGAGGAAGCGTTGCAGCTCCAGAGCACTAGCAGGTTGGCCTCTGTTTGGAACGCAACCCTTTTCTCCACGGTCACTCACGCTTCAACGGGGCTTGATTTCTATCTGGCTTCGTTTCCGGCGGCATCCACCTTCACGCTGGAGACTATTCCGGTAACTGACAACACGATCTATTACATCAAGGTCGTCGGCGACGGCGGCAGCACGAACTACGCCCGTATCCATGTGCATCTGCGTGGAGGCTCGTTCCCCAACCGTGCCGTGGAAATGAAGGTATCGCTCCAACGGACCTCCGGGCTCTTGTTTGCGAGTCGACAGCATGCTCCTGGGTTTGCCGGGCTGCCGCTTGCACTCATCGGGCACCCGGGAATGAGGCCGTGACGGAGGCCGGACAACAGAAGGAAAGCGGGACAGAGCGGGGCGGACAGTCTCTTCCTTCCCGCATCTTTTTCAGCCGGCATGGCGAGTTACGAGCAGGGTGGCGCATATTGCTCTTTCTTTTTTTGGTGTCCGCAGGCGCATTGCTTCTCGTCAGGCCTGCTGCTTTCCTGTTCCCCTCCGCGGACCTGGTGCTGCCGTCGTTCCTCTTTGTGTTCGCCCTCCTGGCGGCAAGCTGGATCATGACTCGTGCGGTGAATCGGAAGCCGCTCGGCGCAATTGGCGTGGGCCTCCATCGGCGGGCGTGGAGGGAGTTTGGGATCGGGTGCGTCCTTGGGTTTCTCATGATGGGAGGCATTGTCGTCGTCCAATACGGACTCGGTTACCTTGCCTTCACCGCGCTCGACCTCTCAGCGGGGGACATGGCGGTTCGCGCCGGCGTGTCGGCGCTCTTCTTCCTGACGGCGGCGGCCGGCGAAGAACTGATGTTTCGCGGCTATCTCTTTCAAACACTTATGCAGGCGGTGACATTTTTGCCGGCCGCGGTCATCATGTCGCTGATTTTCGGGATAACGCATCTCGCGAATCCCAACGTGACGGCCTTCGCTGCCGTCAATGTGGCGCTTGCCGGCCTCTGGCTTTCCTTTGCCTACCTCAAAACGAGGAGTCTCTGGCTTCCCCTCGGGCTGCATGCAGCCTGGAACTTCTCCCAGACGACGCTGTTTTCCTTTCCCACGAGTGGGCAAGAGTTTCTGGAACGAAGGCTTTTCATGACGAGCGTGTCGGGGCCGGAATGGATCACCGGAGGATTATTTGGCCCGGAGGGGGGTGTGCTGGCAACCCTGGCGTTGATCGTCTGCACCTGGTACATTCTGAAGTCGACCATGATTACTGTGCCGGAAGGAATCATCACGCTCGATTCCATCGAAGACCTCATTCCGCCGGCGCTGGCGAAGGAGTAGTGACCGTATGAAGATCCGTGGGCTAGGGCTCGTGATCATGGTCCTGATCGGCATACTTGGCGGGCATGCGCAGAACGACTCGCTCTTCGATGCGATCGCTTTCCAGGGTATCCGTGATGTCTACAATCTCGAGTTTGAGAAGGCAGAGGCTGATTTTCAACAACTCCTGGAAATGCGGCCAACCCATCCTGCCGGGCACTTCTTTCTGGGGATGGTGACCTGGTGGCGGATCGTGATTGACATGGATGACACCCGCTATGACGAGAGTTTCTTTGGGTCGATGGACAGGGTGATCGACATGTGCGATTCCATCCTGGGTGCCGATCCGAACGACGTCACGGCCATCTTTTTCAAAGGGGGGGCGATCGGGTTCAAGGGACGGCTGAAATTCCACCGGGATGACTATTTGGCGGCAGCCAATGCCGGTCGGAAGGCGCTCCCGCTTGTTCAATCGGCCTCGGAACTTGACCCGAAGAATTATGATATCCTGCTTGGCACGGGGATGTACAACTACTACGCAGAGGTCATCCCTTCTGAGTATCCGTGGTTGAAGCCTCTGCTGTTGTTTGTTCCTTCGGGAGACAAAAAGAAAGGGCTGGAACAGCTCACGATCGCTTCGGAACGGGGGAAATATGCGGCCGTCGAAACAACCTACTTTCTGATGCAGATCTTTTTTTTCTACGAGAAGGACTTTGGCCGGGCGCTTGCACTTGCCCAGCGCCTCCACCGGGAATTTGACCGGAACATGCTGTTCCACAGGTACCTTGGCCGCTGCTACGCATCGCTGAACAACTGGCCGGAGACTCGCAGGGTTTTCGGAGAGGTCGTCGACAGAGTGACCCGGCAGCAGCGGGGATACACGGTCAACGCGGCGAGGGAGGCGGAATATTACCTGGCCTTGTGCGACATGAACACCCGTGATTACGAATCCTCGCTCGGCCATTTCTTCCGGTGCGACTCCTTAAGCCGAACGTTGGACGTGAATGGCCCCTCGGGTTTCATGGTCATGGCCAACCTGAAAGCGGGGAATGTTTACGACATCCTCGGCAAACGAGATCTTGCTGTGGACCAGTACAACAAGGTATTGTCGATGAAGGAATACCAGGATTCACACAAACAAGCTGTCCAATATCTGAAATCACCAGCGACCTATTGATGGAAGCAACCATCGTTCTGTATGGCATTGTAGCCGCGCTGGCGGAATTGCTGGGGGGAAGCCTTGTCGTCCTGCGGAAGCAGTGGCCGAAGCAGGTCCAGGAGTACTTGCTCGCCCTGGGTGCCGGCTTCATCCTCGCCCTTGTTTTTCTGGAGCTCATTCCGGAAAGCCTCAAGGCTGCCGGGTCCTATGCCCCGCTGTACATCCTCCTGGGCTACGCGGTCCTGCATTTTTTTGAACATACCATCGTCGGGCACCTGCATTTCGGAGAGGAAACTCACCCGGAAGTGATGGTCTCTCGCATCGCGAGCATCTCGACGTTCGTGGGGCTCTTTATTCATGCCTTCTTTGACGGCTTCGCGATCTCCGTGGGGATGCGGTATGATTTCTATCTCGGGCTCCTGATCTTTTTTGCGGTTCTGCTCCACAAGATCCCTGAGGGGCTTACCATCGCTTCCGTGATGCTCGCGGCTGCACACCGGCGGCGAACCGCCTTCCTGGCCTCGGCGGCGATCGGGGTGGCTACCATGCTTGGCATTGTGAGCGTGTTTCTCCTGACGGACATCGATGAGAGCATCGTGGGTGCGGCGTTTGCGTTCACGGCCGGGGTTGCCACATACGTGGGTGCGAGCGACCTGATCCCGGAAATCAATCATTCTAGGAACAGGATCATCCCCTTGCTCGTCTTTGGCGGGATGCTGCTCTTCTATGGAGGGACGGTGCTACTGGGGCCGATGGTGGGGCACGCACACTGAAGAAAAAACAGACGTCGGATGTCTGACGTCCGATCTCTGATGCGGTAGTATCTCTTTAGAAGTTGGTTCCGATGGAGATCCTGTGCAGGCTCCCGATCTTCCCGAGGGAAGAAAGGGCGTAGTCGAAGCGGTACTCGCTGATGACAAGCCCGAGTCCGGCGGAAAAACCTGCAAGACCGCTGGTGGATTCTATCCGCAGATCCTTCCGTTGCTCGTTGTTGTACCCAAACCGAAGCTGGATCACCTTGCTCAGCGTGAACTCGCCTCCGACCGTGAAGGACCGGAAGCGGTCGGCGAAGTTGTCCGCGCTCTCGTTGAGTTTGTGGAAGTTGACGTTCAGCAGCAAGGGAAGGCCCTTCGGGACAATGGATGCTCCGAAGGCCACGTCGAGCGGGAGCTCTTCCTTGGTGTTCACGTAAGCGGAAAGCTGTCCCCCAAGGTTGCGGACGCTTGCACCGATGTTCAGCCTGGTGTCGGGGACACGATACAGGATACCGACGTCCGTCGCCAGGCCGGCCGAATGTGCATCGGCAATGGACGAGTGGATGAACTTGAGGGCAACGCCGTAAAAAAGGTTCTCGTCCAGCGTGTTGGAGTAGGCAACGGACGCGGCGATATCGGCGGCACTGAACGTCCCGAGCGTGTTGTCCTGATCATCCGTCTCGGTGAAGGATCCATAGTTTGTATAAAGCACGCCGACACCAAAGTGGCCGATCCCCTCGAATGCCTGACCATAGCTGACGTAGCCCGAATTGATGTCCAGTAAATGCTTGAAGAAGCCGACAGAACCGGTGGGTTGTTCCAGTGTGCCGATGCCGGCGGGGTTGTAGAAAAGGAGGTTCGGGTCGTTGGTGACGGTGAAGAAGCTTCCGGCAAGAGCGGCGGCCCGCGCACTCACATCGCTTCTCAGGAAGTTGTAAACGGTGTTTGACTGTGCCCAACCAGCGTCAGAGAATGCGAGTAGTACCGCCAGAAAAAACCCGGCTGATTTCATAGCCTCTCCACACACATAGAGAATGAATCCGTTCTTTTCAATCTATCAATTCCGGGGAGGAAAAACAAGAAAAAGCGGGATGGCCGCTGCGTCCGCGCGCCTTGCTTCTCGTCCCCCCGTTTTGTATATTGATGCACTTTATTTACCAGACTGTTGCATGAAAGGAAGCTTTGCCAATGAAAGACGGCATCCATCCGGACTACAAAAAGGCCATTGTAACGTGCGTTTGCGGCAATACCTTCGAGACCAGATCCACGATCGGCAACCTGAAGATCGAAATCTGCTCAAACTGCCACCCGTTCTTTACGGGGCGTCAGAAGCTGGTTGACTCCGCCGGGCGTGTCGAGCGGTACAATAAGAAATACGCCAAGAAGAAGGCAGAAACCCCCGCAGCATGACCCAGCGGCTTCCACAGCTGGTCTAGAATTCCCGTGAGGAATTGCACAACTCGACGTTCCGCCGGCAACGAATCCGCGCGGAACGTCGCCGTTTTCGTGCCATCATGAACGATCAAACTCCAGACGCCGAAAATAACCAGTCGGTTGAGCGCAAGAGTCTCTATAGTGGCCCCCGTGGGACCGCCGTAAAAATCCTGAACCGGGTCGAAAGAACAGACTCCTATCTTGACAAAGTGCTCGATGCGGAGCTCAAGTCGCCCGACTTGAGTGATCCGGACAAGGGCCTGCTGAGCGAGCTGGTCCATGGTGTTTTGCGCTGGCAGAACAAACTGGACTGGGTCCTGAACGGCTTCTCCCATGGCAACTTTGCCAAGTCCGAGATCAACGTCAAGAACACACTGCGCGTCGCGCTGTACCAGGTGCTCTTTCTGGAGCGCATCCCCCATGCTGCCGCGGTCAATGAAGGAGTGGAGTTCATCAAGAGGATCCGGGGTGAAAAGCCCGCGGGCCTCGTGAATGCCGTTCTCCGGAACATCATCCGCAACATCGAGGGCATCCGGTATCCCGATCCGGTGGAGGACCAGGCTCAATACATGGCCGTCTTCTACTCACACCCTCTCTGGATGGTCAAACGCTGGGTGGAGAGGTTCGGGATCGAGGAGACCAGGGAGCTCCTCACGGCGAACAACGAACGTCCCCACCTCTCTCTCCGTGTCAATCAGCTGAAGAGCGATCGCTCGAGCTTCCTCAACCTGCTGGAGCACCTCCAGGTACAGGCATCACCATCGCGTTTCCTCGACCACTTTGTCCGTGCCCGCGGCATGTCCCGCATCGGCCAGATGGAATCATTCCGAAACGGTCTCTTCACCGTGCAGGATGAGAGTGCTTCTCTTCCCTGCCTGTTGATCAGTCCGCGCGCCGGGGAACGCGTGATCGACCTGTGCGCAGCCCCGGGAGGAAAGACCACGAATATTGCGGAGATGATGCGGAACGAGGGGCAGGTGATCGCCGTGGACAAGTATGAGGGAAAGCTCGGCCTGATCCGGACCTCCTGTGAACGCCTCGGGCTTCGCAACGTCACCTTCATGGCTGCCGACGCTTCCACCATGAGCATCGAGCCCGCCGACAAAGTGCTGCTGGATGCCCCCTGTTCCGGACTCGGCATTCTTTCAAAGAAGCCGGACATCAAATGGAAACGGGATGTCGCAGACATCCGCAAGCTGACCGCGATTCAAACTGAGATTATCGAGAATGCCGCGTCGATGGTGAAACCGGGCGGGGTCCTGGTCTACAGCACGTGCACCATTGAGCCGGAGGAGAACCAGGAGA
>JAGDMJ010000119.1 GCA_017860555.1 Bacteroidota bacterium | reverse complement strand
CAGCCAGGAATTGGCAATCGCCAGCGCATACCAATCCTTTGAACCGCGCAGGACATCGATCGGGAATCCCATGCTGATCGCCGTGGCGGGGGCATCTTTTTCCACCATCGTCACGTCGAAGCCGTCAAGGGCGATCGGCTCGGGCCTGGGAGTCGCCGCCAGGGATGCGATTGCCGGGGGCAGTGCTGCGCTCGCAGCAGCGTGCGGCACGGAGGGGTTCAGGTCGCCGTACTTGAGGGCCTTGACGCGCGTCCCGGCAGGGAGCCCGCCAAGGTCGCGCTTGAGATCATCGATCAACGCCTGGTCATACCCTCCCCCGATGCCAACCATGATTGTGTTCGTCGTATAGAACTTCTTGTAGAAGCTCCGGATATCGTCCAGCGTCATGCTTCGCACGCTTTCGGCAAGGCCCGGAGTGATGTGCCCGTAACCGGTGCCGGCAAAGAGCCTGGTGTAGAGCACCGCTTTGCCAAGCTCCTCGTCGCTTGCGTAGCGGAGAGTATTCTCCAAATAGTTCAGCATCTGGCTCTTGATACGATCCAGGTCATCCTGCTTGAACGCCGGCCGGAGAATCGCGTCCATCAGCAACGGATAGTAATCCGTGAGATTGTCCTTGTGCGTCCTGCCGTAGATCACGGTCATCTCGGTTGTCACCGCGGCCGAGTAGCTGGCAGCAAGAGGATAGAGCCTGTCCAGGATCTCTTCGTAGCTGTTGCGCTGCGTCGCAGCATCGGTGAGCATGGAGGCCGCGACCGCGGCCAGACCTTCTTTCCCCTTCGGGTCGTTCTGCGATCCGATCAGGAAGACGAAGCGGAAGGAAATGGTCGGGTCATTCTTGACAGGAAGCAAGACGAAGGAATCATCAGTCACGGTCGGTCCTCCCAGAAGTGTGGATGAACCTGTGGCCAGCAGGGAGCAGGCGAGCAACATCGCGATGGCTCTCATTGCCGCGCTCCTTTCAGGACTACGACGGAGCGGCGTTCGGGAGTGAAGTATTTCTGCGCAGCAGCCATAACGTCCTGCGGCGTGATCGTCTCGAATTTGCCGTAGAGACGGTCGATCACTTCCAGCCCGCCGGTCATTGCCACAAACCGAGCCACTCGGCCGGCGAGGTGGTCAGGCGTGTCCAGGCTCATCAGGAAGCTGTACTTCTGGCGTTTTTTCAAATCATTCAGACGCGGCGCATCCACCGGCTTCGTCTTGAACTCCTCCAGGGTCCTGTAGACTTCGTCCCTCACATACGCGATGTCGCCGGTATCCTTCACCATCGAGTAGATCTCAAAGAGCGGCACATCCCGGTTCATCGGAATGCTGGGCGCGATGAACTCCACCTTTTGCTCCTGCACATACAACTTCTTGTAGAGGGCCGACGTCTCCCCGAATGCGAGATCGCCAAGCACCAGGGCGGCTACGTACAGAGTATTGTCGGGATCGAACGCCTCTCCCTTGTAGCCGATATCGATAATGGGCAGCGTCCGGCCGGGGTAGGAAATCTCGGCCATGCGCTCCTTTGTCTGCGGAGGTTCGGGAACGACCTGTGGCGGAACATATCCCTTTTGCCATCCTCCGTAGTACTTCTTGATCAGCGCGATGGTTGCGTCGGGGCTGATATCACCGGTGATGACAAGGACGACATTATCAGGCCTGTAGAACCTCTGGAAAAACGACTTGCTGTATTCGTACGCCTCGGGCATGGCTTTGATGTCGGCCTCAAAGCCAATCGTCGTGTGTTTGTACGTATGCACGTCATACGCCAGGTCCTGCACTTTCTCATTCAGGAGCGCGTATGGACTGGTGATGTTCTTGCGGTACTCGCCGTACACCGCCCCCGCTTCCGTCTGGAAAGGGGCTTTCTCATAGTCCAGGCTCTGGAAACGGTCGCTCTCGAGCTCGATCACTTTCTCGAGATCTTCCTTCGCAACATTGAGATGGTAGGCGGTGTAGTCGTCGGTGGTGTACGCGTTGGCCTTTGCTCCGATGGCGGTCACCAGGCTGTCGTAAACCTGCGCCGGAAAGTTCTTCGTCCCGCGGAACATCATGTGCTCGAAGAAATGCGCAAAACCCGATTTGCCGGGCTCCACCTCATCCCGGCTTCCTGTCCGGACGACGGAGTAGTAGGCGACGAGCCCCGGGCTCTCCATGGGAATCATGATCACGGTGAGGCCGTTAGACAATTTCTCCGTGCGGTACTTGTATGGGAAAATGGATTGGGGCATGGCTGTGCTTCCCAGACTGAGAATAAAAAAGATAAGAACAGAGGCCATGAATGGCTTCATACGGACTCCTTCGGCAATTGAGCGAACGGGCTTCGCGTCATCGGTATTTCACTCCACCCAACAACTGATCGATCTCCTTCAGTTCCTCTTGCGAAAAGCCCAACGTGCTGAGCGCCGCGACGTCGTCTTCTATCTGGCTGACTTTGCTTGCCCCGATAAGCGCCGATGTCATCTGCGGGTGGCGCAGGACCCAGGCTATGGCCATCTGCGCGAGCGACTGTCCCCGGCGCCGTGCGATCTCGTTCAGTTTCCGGATGATGACGATTTTTTCCTCGGTGATCTGGTCGCGTTTCAGAAACGTGTTGGGCTTTCCGGCTCGGGAATCGTCGGGAATGCCCTGGAGATAACGGTCGGTGAGTTGACCCTGGGCAAGAGGGGAGAAGGCAATTGCACCCATCCCTTCCTCTTCGAGCACCGGAAGGAGCCCGTCCTCCACCCAGCGGCCAAACATGCTGTAGACCGGCTGATGGATCAGGCAGGGCGTGCCCAGGCGGCGCAGAATCGAAGCTGCCTGTTTCGTTTGCTCGGGAGAATAGTTTGAGACCCCCACATACAGCGCCTTCCCGCTTCTGACGACGGAATCGAGGGCGCCCATTGTCTCCTCAAGTGGCGTCTCCGGATCGGGGCGGTGCGAGTAGAAAATATCCACATACTCCAGTCCCATGCGTTTCAGGCTCTGGTCGAGGCTGGCCACGAGATACTTCCTCGAACCCCACTCTCCATAGGGGCCGGGCCACATATAGTAACCAGCCTTGCTCGAGATGATCATCTCGTCTCTGTGCCCGCGCAGATCTTTCCCCATGATCTGTCCGAAGGTTTCTTCCGCGGATCCGGGTGGAGGGCCGTAGTTGTTTGCCAGGTCGAAGTGCGTAATGCCAAGGTCGAAAGCCCTGAGGACCATCGCGCGCGAGTTTTCGAATGCATCGAACCCGCCGAAGTTGTGCCAGAGGCCGAGCGAGACCATGGGGAGCTTGATGCCGCTGCGGCCGCAGCGCTTGTACGGCATCGTCTCAAAGCGGTGTTCGGAGGGAATGTATGCCATGCAGGTGTCCTGGAGAGAGAGTGATCAAGTGTCCGTGCTGAACCTGTCGAGGAACGCGCGCTCGGTGGGCGTGAGCGACGCCGGACCGGCGCTCTTGAGCTTCGTCATGATCCTGTCGAGTTCTGCACGGTTGACCTCATGCAATCGTTCGCGGGGGATTCTGGCCCACCGTTTCAGATCGGCCGTGCTGGGCGAGGACGAAAGAACCGCCGGCCCGAACTTCGGAGCAGCTTTTCTGCGGGCCAGCCATCGGATGTAGACAAATCCTCCGACAAATCCCCCGAGGTGGGCAAAATGAGCCACCCCGCTGCCGCCGCCGAATCCTCCGAAAAGCGAGAGAGCCGTCATCCCGACGACAAGCCATCGTGCTTCGATGGGCACAATGCCCCACAGGTAGATCGGCTCGCGCGGCCAGTAGTGGGCAAAGCCGTACAGCACGCCGAAGATGGCGCCCGAAGCGCCGACGATGGACGTGTAGGGCGTGAAGACGAAGGACAGCGCCGCCCCCATCAGGCCGCTCACGAGATAGAGCCAGAAAAAATGGCGGCTGCCGATTTCCAGCTCGAGCCGGGGACCGAAGAAATAGAGACCCAGCATGTTAAAGAACAGATGCCAGAGGCCGGCATGCAGGAACATGTAGGTGATGATCGTCCAGGGACGCGAAAGCACCCCGATGGGCACGAGCATGAAGTGCGTCACCACCTCCGGGGCCGCCATGCTGATCAGAAACATCACGACATTTGCGGCAATAAAGCGAAGGACCCAAAACGTCATAGTCTGCTCGAGGTCAAACTGATTTTCAATGCTCCTTTTCCCTCTCCCTATGCTTCCCCGGCAAGCCGTGAGAGGAGAAGCTTGATCTTCTCCCGCCGCGGCCTGTCGATCGCCACGCGAATCGGCATGGTGAGGGCCTGCTCCAGGACGCGGCGCGCATCGACCTCCCGGTCCCAGTCGAGGTATAGGACGCCAAGCTCATAGGAATGGCGCATGACGTCGGGGGCCAGTCCAATGGCCTGCCCCAGCGCCTCTTCGGCCTCTTCGAACCCTCCTGCCGGCACGCCGCCGTAGAGAAGCGAGGCAAGCTGCCGTTTCACCCACCCCACGTTCCCCAGAGCGCGAAAGACCGACCCGCGAATGGAGAGCGCCGCATCGTCTCGCGGGTTGAGCTGGAGCGCTCGATCGGTCTCTGCGAGTATCTCACCGCTGATCTCCGCCTGCCGGTGCGCCCCCTCACTCAACGCGATGTAGCCTAGCGCCGCAGCCAACCAAGTATGGCCCTCGGCAAGCGTGGAGTCGGCACGAATGCAGCGGCGGGCATACTCTTCAGCCGCTTCACACATGCTCTTCCGTTGGGCGTCCTCCTGAACTTCGGCGAGGCAGACATGCACACGCGCCATGCGCCAGAGGATCTGCGGATCTTCCGGCCGGTTGCGGAGCAACGCGTCATACGCCGTCACTGCCGCGGGATAATCAATGGCGTAGAACGAAGCATCCGCGAGGCCAAGGGGGTTGGATTCGTCGCCGAAACAGCGCTGGGAAGTGCCCAGGACGAACAACGGCAGGATGCAAAACAACAGCTGTGTCCTTGCACCTCCCCTGACCTTGTGCGATGACCTCATAGGCCCTTTCCTGTATCGACGGCCGCCAGCGCCTTCTCAGCGGCCGAGAGCAGAGCCTCTGCCCCGACTGGTGAGCCGGTGGCATTCTTCATCCAGAGATCCGGGGCGACACTTCCCATGGTGGCCATCCGTTCGAACTCTGATCCGATGTTTCCCGCCTTTTTCATCTTCTCCTCGATCTGGTGGGCGATCAGATGGCCAATCGGGTAATCGGGAAGATAGAGGAACGAATGGATCATATGGGAATAGATGCCCAACAGCACGACATCCTTCTGTTTGAACACGGGAGCATAGTACGTGTTCCAGAGGTCTTGTGCCATGGCGAGGGTGGCTTCTTTGAGCTGTGCGGGGGTTGCGTTGGGATGCTCGTACATCCAGTGCCAGACCTGCATGTCCAGCAGCGCCACCCCGCCGATCTCATAGGCTCCCCAGAAATCGTCCAATGTTTTCATGGCCTCGTTCCGAGGGTCGGGCGAGGAAAGTCCCAGCAGCTCCAGATCGTGTCCCTGGAACACAAAGGCGAGGGCTTCGGTGAACGCTGTGTTCGGCACGCCCTGGAGCAGCGTGTGATCGATCAGGTTCAGCGAGAAGGTCTGTTCTACGTTGTGCCCCATTTCATGGACCGCGATGTTGAATCCTTTGTAGTTCATGCCGCCCTTCTCCACCCGGGTACGGAGATGCGTTTTCGCGGACCTCATCCCCGCGCCCAGCGCATGGCCCGAACCCCGCGCGGGGTCCACAACGATGTTCTCGGCCAGCATCTCCGCCCGTTCACGGGTGAAGCCGAACTTCATGAGCATGTCGGGCATATCCTTCCGGTACGCATCGGCATTCGGATACTTCTTGGCAACGATCTGATCAAGTTCCGCTTCGGTGTACTTGCCCCTCGGGCGGAAACCATTGTACCAGATGTCGTAGGGTTCCAGCGGCCGGCCCAGGCGTTTCTCGATCAGCTTCGCCACTTTCGCCACGAGGGGAGAGGAGACCACCTGAATGAGCATCTGCTTCACGCGCTCCTCCGGAATTTCCCTGTTCTCATTGAACCTCCGGGCGATCAGGGTCGGAGCCGTGGGAGAGTACGGATCGGCTTTCCTGGACGCAAGGAATGTCTCCAGCAGAACGGCATAGCGCGTATCCGGCTCGGCATCATTGTGTACGGTGGCCGTCGACGCAGGAAGGTCATGGTCCTTCACGGTCGATTGCTTCACCTCGTTGGTGAACGGGTTCCAGTCCACGCGCGGATTGTCCACCACGCTCGCCGGGATGGTCTGGGTGACGATCCGCTCCATGACCTTCTGGATCATCTTCTGCTTTGCAGGCCCGGTCTTCGGATCGCTATAATCCGCCTTGATCTGATCGCGCAGGTTCCAGTGTGAGAGCAGCCGCAACCCCGCGGGAAACAGGCGCTCCCCTTTTTCATTCACAAGATGGTGCATCCAGATATTGTACTCGGAGATGTAGCGATCGGCTTCCGACGCCGCCTTGGCAATCGCCAGGTTCACATCCGCGGGGATGCGCCTGGAGAAGCGCTGGGCCAGCCGTGCCTCGGCCCATTGTCGCCGGCTCCACTGCGTGCCTTCCCCGAGCCGTTGTTCCAGCGTCGTCAGAGGAAAGTTCAGGAGCACCATGAACGCAAGCTTGTTCGTGAAGAAATCCTCGTTCACGTGCGCGGACGGATCGTACCCCGCGAACGCTTCATCGAACGGCATGATCGGACCGAGATCCAGGTCGGTCTGGTTGCGGAAGACGCGTCCGATCTCCGTCATGTGGCCATCCAGCTGTTCAAGAAGCGCCTCGAAGCGGGTGAACATCGCATCCAGGGACTTCTGGTCCCCCGCGAAATTCTCCCGGGTGAAGGCCTCAAATGCCACGGCATCGCCATCATCCGCGCGCCAGAATTCGGCAACCTGCTTCAGCCCCCGTTGAATCCTCGGCCGTTGTTGTTCGCCATGCCTCGCCGTTAGCTCTGATTCCAATCTGGCTACAGATGGCTGCATCGATGCTGTGCGGTCTTGCGCCAAGGAAGGAACCCCCGTCATAATGAGAAGCACAAGTGTCGGAAGTGTCAGAGGATATTTCACGCAACTCCACATAGAACCTCCGGTGAGTGAGAAGAGGAATTCGAAAGTTCATTAAAGTAGCGTTTTTGAAAGAGAGATACAACGTCAGGGGTTTTAACCACAGAATGCACAAAGGACCGTCATTGTCGTCCTGACATGCCTTTAGTCAGGACCCATACCTGGCCAGGAATAGGTCCCGGATACAAGAGTTCCGGGACGACAAGGTGCTTGTGGCCAATGTTTGTGCCAAAGTGTGTATATTGAAATGAATCGTAATCACGGTTGGAGAATATCGGAGGGACGAACATGGAAGATTACGCCCCCTATGCCAGGCACTACTCGGACCGGGGATTCTGGTCGGTTGTCCGGCGCCATCACCAGAAGATCCCGTTCCTCCGGGATGCGCTTGGACTGTACTTCTGCCTTAAAGACCCCGCAACACCCGCGTGGGTTCGCATCGCCATCATCGGTGCGCTGGGCTATCTTGTCATGCCGGTGGATTTCCTGCCGGATTTCATTCCCCTCGTGGGGTGGGTCGATGACGCAGCAGTCGTCGCCAGCGTGATCGCTTACATCCGATCCCGCATCAGGGACCGGCACTGGGAGCAAGCCGATGCGTGGCTGCAAGGGCGGACGGTATAGAGTTCTACTGCAATTTCTGGCCGACCACCTGTTTTCCTTTTTGCCCCGCACTGAGGCTTCCCCCTTTTTCCACGCCATTGATGATCGCCAGGGTCTCCGGTGGGACGGCCGAGGGGAACTCCTTCGCGAACTGCTCGATCGTCATCGCCCGGGGGACCTTCACGATCTTCACGCGCAACGGCTGGACGGCAAGTGCGGCGGGATCGGTGAGCCGGTCAAAGCTCCCTACGGATGACGCCACAGCCGATGCATACCCCGACCAGGATTGCTGAGTCCCGTAACCCAGGATCATGAAGACCGTCTTCTCGAATCCAATGAACGTCGCCTGTCCTGCCAGGTTCCCCTGCTCTGTCTGCGCGGTGAACTGCCCGGTCACGGCACTGAAGCCGTGAATACTGTGAGCCCGGGTGCCCTGCGACGTGAGCCCCTCTTGCGAGAGAAACTTCGTCGCTGCCTCCTGCGGTGAATTTCCCTCGGCACCGGTGAACTGAATCATGGCGTCCTGATTGGAGCTGACCGCCAGAACCGCCTGCTTTTGATTCTGTGTCTGCCAACCGCTCGGGAATTCCATCCGGAACTTCATGTCGGGATGAAGGAACGTCGACCCTTTGAAATATCCCTCGCGCGGATTCTCACCGAAGATCATTCCATCGAGCTGGCTCAGGTATTGATCCCTGTTGACCGTCATCTTGCTGAGATCAACCCCTCCTTTCGCGATCTCCTGTTCGATGGACTGGCGCCGGTTGCCGGGATCTGGATGTGTCGCAAGCCATTCCGGGACGCCTCCGCCGCCTCCGGAGGACTTTGTCACTCTCTGCAGCATCTCCATCACATTGGCCAGCTGCCGGGGATCCTGGTTGACCTTCTGCATATACCGGAGACCTAGCAAGTCCGCCTGCTCTTCATCATCACGGCTGAATTTCAGGGTGAGAAGCTGCAGGCCGAAGCTTGCCAGCCCCCCGTATTTTGCCGCCAATTCCGGTTCGAGCATCGCACCGACGCCAAGCCCCAGTTGCATCAGT
>JAGDMJ010000118.1 GCA_017860555.1 Bacteroidota bacterium | reverse complement strand
GACAGATCGGCACGCGGGCGTGCGATGACCGCTTCCATCTTATCCAGAATGTGCATCCGTCCCGCCTGCGCCTGTTCCAGCGCAGTTCGCATAATCTCCAGCGAAATGCCCCGGATCTTGATATCCATCTGGAATGCCGTGATCCCGTCACGCGTACCCGCCACCTTGAAATCCATGTCACCCAGGTGATCTTCATTCCCCAGGATGTCGCTCAAAATCGCAACGCGGTCACCCTCCTTGACGAGACCCATCGCAATGCCTGCCACCGGCTTCTTCAACGGAGCCCCGCCATCCTGCAGCGCGAGGGTCGCAGCGCAGACCGTGGCCATCGATGACGAGCCGTTCGACTCCAGAATGTCGGAGACGATGCGGACCGTGTACGGGAACTGATCCTCCGGCGGCATCATGTGCTTGATTGACCGTTCCGCCAGTGCCCCGTGGCCGATTTCGCGGCGCCCCGTAGATCCGAGCCTGCCCACCTCGCCGACCGAAAACGGTGGAAAGTTGTAGTGCAGCATGAACCTCTTGGTGGAGTCGGGGAGCAGCCCGTCGATGACCTGCTCGTCCAGCTTCGTTCCAAGCGTGATCGTCGTCAGGCTCTGTGTCTCGCCCCGCTGGAAGAGGGCCGAGCCGTGGGTTCGTGGCAGCAATCCAATCTCGATGTTGATCGGCCTGATGTCAGTGAGGCCTCGACCGTCGAGCCGCTTTCCCGCGCCCAGGATCATCTCGCGCATGGCCTTGTATTCCATTGCGTGGAGGGAGGAGGCAATTGCCTTTTCCTTGCCCGGGTACTTCTCGACGAGGGCCTTGGTCACTTGCTCGTAGATCAGCCCGGTCTGTTTTGCCCGCTCCTCCTTCAGCATCGGCGTGCCAGCAAGGACCGTGATCCGGTCCTTCACAGCCTCCCGGATATCTGCCTGCAGCTGGTCTTCGGAGGGAATCGCAGGCGCAACGCGCTTCGGACGTCCGCATTCTCTGGCGAGATCTTCCTGAAGCGTGCACATCTGCTTGATGAAGCCGTGCGCGAAGGCCAGGGCATCGAGCATGTCCTTCTCGCTGATCTCATGAGAATCCCCTTCCACCATGACGATCGAATCCGACGTCCCGGCCACCGTCACGTCCATATCGCTCTTCGTAAGCTCCGAGAACGTGGGGTTGACGATGAATTGCCCTTCGATCCGCCCCACACGCACCTCGGCGATCGGCCCTTCGAAAGGAATGTCGGATATCATCAGAGCTGCCGAGGATGCAACGGCTCCAAGGATGTCACCGTCATGTTCCTGATCCGAAGAGTACACGGTGACGATGACCTGTGTCTCACTCTGGAACCAGTCGGGGAACATCGGGCGGATGGGCCGGTCGATCAGCCGCGAAGAAAGGATCTCTTTCTCCGAGGGGCGAGCCTCACGTTTGAAAAATCCGCCGGGGATCTTCCCGGCCGAGGCAGCCTTTTCCCGGTATTCCACCTGCAACGGGAAATAGTCGAGGTTCTCATTGGGTTCCTTGTTCGCTACCACCGCTGCCAGCACCATGGTGTCGCCGAACCTTGCCATCACAGCCCCGTCTGCCTGCTTGGCAAACCGGCCTGTCTCGAGCGAGAAGACTTTCCCCCCGATATTGATTTCCTTTGATACCTTCATATTCCTTCACTTTCCTGCGTCTGATTGACGAAAGGATCCTTGGGACCCTTATTACTTGCGGATCTGAAGATCCACGATGATCTTTCTGTAGCGGTCAATGTTCTTTTCCTGGAGATAATCAAGCAGCCGGCGCCGCTTGCCGACCATTTTCAACAGCCCCACGCGCGAGTGATGGTCCTTGCTGAACTTCTCGAAATGTGGGGTCAGATCATTGATGCGGGCAGTCAGAAGGGCGATCTGGACTTCCGGAGTTCCCGTGTCCTTCGGGTCCTTACCATATTTCTTGATGATCTCCGACTTCTGTTCCTTCGTTATAGCCATTGCAGATGCTCCTTGGTGTGTGAGTTTACCGATGGTCTTCCAACCCTGCCGCGAACCGCCGCGTTTCCTCCCGATCCTTTTCCAGCTGCGCGATCAGATCGGAGAACGAACCGAACTTCCGCTCCTCGCGCAGCTTCCGCAGGAATTCCACATTGATTAATGAACCGTAAATGTTTCGTTCGAAATCCAGAATGTGTACCTCAAGAGCTTCCTTCAATCCCATGCTCACGGTCGGCCGGACGCCGATATTCATCATCCCGGACCGCCGTTCGTCCCCCACCCGCACGCGAACGACATAGACTCCCCGCCCTGGCACGACCTTGTTTCCCGGCTCCGGGCGGATGTTGGCGGTGCGGAAACCGAGCATGATCCCCCGGTGGTCCCCTTCTATAACCCGTCCCTGCAATCGATACGGACGCCCCAGCAAGGCGGTGGCATGCTCGATCTCCCCTGCCGCGAGCGCCTTCCTGACACGTGTGCTGCTTACGACCTCGCCTCTTACTTCGTACGGTGGGACCGTGATCAGCGAGAAGCCGTGCTGCCGCCCCATCTCTTCCAACTCGCGAACCGTTCCCTGCCTGTCCCGGCCGAACATATGATCATACCCGACAACGACCTCGCTCGCCCCAACACCGTTCACGATGTATTCCCTGTAAAAAGCCTCCGCCGGCGTCCGTGAGAACTCGAACGTGAAGGGGATGACCAGCATGAGATCGACGCCCAGCGCTTCCAGCAGCGCCACCCGTTCGTCGATGGTGGTGAGGAGGTGCACCGACCCTTTCGTTGACGAGACCACCTCTTTCGGGTGTGGATCGAACGTGATCACCACGCTCCGCCCCTGCCGGATGCGCGCCAGGCGTACCACTTCCCGAATGATCTCCCGATGCGCACAGTGCACGCCATCGAAGGTTCCGACCGTCACGACGGAATTCCGCTCCATCGGAGCTTCGGCGAGGGAACGGATCAGCCTCATAGCGCCTGCGTCCGATCACCCGCCCTGTAGCGCACGAGCTCCTCAATGGAGGTCGCGTCGGCAAGCCGGTACTCGCCAATTCTGGTGCGTGTCAGGCTTTCCAGGTACGCCCCGCATCCGAGCTTCCGCCCGATGTCATCCGCGAGAGTACGGATATAGGTCCCTTTCGAGCAGATCACCGTGAACCTGACGTGAGGGATTTCGATCAAACTCGGCTCGATGCCGGAGATCAGGATCTCCCTCGGACGCCGCTCGACTTCGATCCCTTTCTTGGCGTACTTGTACAACCGTGTCCCACGCACCTTGGCCGCCGACCACATCGGCGGAAGCTGCGTCTGATACCCCACAAATCCCTTGAGCACCTCCCCCACCGCTTCCTCCGTGATTCCTTCCGTGCTCTTCCACTCGATCACCGGAGTCTCGGCGTCGAAGCTCGCCGTCCGGGCCCCGAGCAGGATGGTCGCAACGTACTCCTTTTCCTTTGCCTGGTACAGGTCGATCTCCCTCGTCTTCTTCCCCGTACAGACGATCAACAGGCCCGTCGCAAGAGGGTCCAGCGTCCCCGCATGGCCGATCTTCCGCACATGGAACGTGCTTCGGATCTTGTTCACCACATCGAACGAGGTCCACCCCTTTGGTTTGTTGACGAGGAGCATCTCCCCTTCCGCGAGGTTGAGTTCACGATCCAGTACCATCCGGGGGAGTCTTTCCCTTGTCGTCATGGATCTGCCTGATCAGATGGTTGATCCTGTCCACGTGGTCAAGCGTATTGTCGTGAAAGAATTGCAGGGCCGGGGTAAACTTCAAGTGCAGGTGTGACGCCACGAGACCCCGGATACGCTGCTTTTCGCCTTCCAGCATGGCCATGGTCCGCTCCTGCACCGTGGGTTCCCCAAAGATGCTGAAGTAGATCTTCGCGATCTTCAGGTCCGCCGTAACCTTCACCTCGGTGACCGTGATAAAACCGTAGGCCCTGTCGCGGTATTCCCGGATGAGAATCGCGCCGATCTCCTCTTTGATGAGCGACGCGACCCGCTCCGTTCGGATAGACATACTCTCTTCCCCTGTTACGAGGTCAATTTCCGTTTCGCTTCTACGATACGGAACGCCTCAATGATATCCCCCACCTTGATGTCGTTGAAGTTTTCGAGGCCCACACCGCACTCGAATCCTGCTTCCACCTCGCGCACGTCGTCCTTGTAGCGCTTCAGGGAGCTGATGCCTCCTTCGAAGACCTGGATCCCGTCACGGACGAGGCGGACTTTGCTGCTTCGGACGATCTTGCCATCCTGCACGTAACAGCCGCCGATGTTGCCGATCTTTGGAACTTTAAACACTTCCCGAACCTCCACTGTCCCCACCACCTCCTCCTTCTTCTCAGGGGCCAGGAGGCCTTCAAGGGCGTTGTGGATATCGTCGATGGCGTCGTAAATGATGTTGTAGGTGCGGATATCCACCTTTTCCTTCTCCGCCAACCGCCGGGCATTCAGGTTGGGCCGCACACGGAAGCCGATGATCACCGCGCCGGACGCCGCCGCCAGGATGATGTCCGATTCGGAGATCGTCCCGACGCCGCTGTGAATGACATTCAGCTTCACTTCCTTGTGCGCGGTCTTCATCAGCGAATCGGACAGGGCCTCCACCGAACCATCCACATCGCCCTTGACGATCACGGCCAGCTCCTTGACCTGTCCTTCCTTGATCTGCTGGGAGATATCGTCGAGCGTCGTGAGGCGGATCTGGCGGAAGTCTTGCTCCCGCTTCAACTGCTGGCGCCGGAGACTGATCTCCCTGGCCTCTCGGTCGGACGGCATGACCACGAAGGTGTCGCCGGCCTGCGGGAACCCGTCGAGACCGGTCAGCTGCACCGGTGTGGAGGGACCGGCAGCTTCGACCCGGTTGCCGCGCTCGTCAAACATGGCGCGGACCTTGCCGCTGAAAATCCCCGCCAGGAACGGATCGCCGATCCGCAGGGTGCCTTTCTGCACGAGGACAGTGGCCGTGATGCCTTTTCCCTTGTCCAGTTGCGCTTCGACAATCGTACCGATCGTCAGACGGTCGGGATTCGCCTTCAGGTCCAGCACATCCGCTTCGAGCGCGATCTTCTCCAGCAGCACGTCCACGTTCTTTCCTGACCTGGCCGAGAGCTCGACGCACTGGTACTTGCCGCCCCATTCTTCGACCAGGATATTCCGTTCGGCAAGCTGCTGGCGGATCTTGTCCGGGTTGGCATCGGCCTTGTCCACCTTGTTGATCGCGATGATGATGGGTACGGCGGCCGCCTGGGCATGGCTGATCGCCTCCAGGGTCTGCGGCATGACGCTGTCATCCGCCGCGACCACCAGAACCACGATATCCGTAATCTGCGCCCCGCGGGCACGCATGGCCGTGAATGCCTCGTGGCCCGGCGTGTCCAGGAACGTGATCTTGTTTCCAGCCGCGGTCGTGACTTCATACGCACCGATGTGCTGTGTGATGCCGCCGGCCTCGCCGGCAACCACGTTGGTTTTCCGGATGTAATCGAGGAGCGACGTCTTGCCGTGGTCGACATGCCCCATGATCGTCACCACCGGCGCCCGGCGGCGAAGCGTCTCCGGCCGGTCTTCTACTTCCGGGACCGTCTCTTCTTCGGTCAGCTCCGAGTAGAACGTGATCTCAAACCCAAACTCGTCGGCCACAAGCATGATCGTATCTTTGTCCAACCGCTGGTTGATCGATACCATGATCCCCAGCTCCATGCACTTCTTGATGACGTCGGCGACGTTCACCTTCATGAGGTTGGCGAGGTCGTTGACCGAGACGAACTCCGTGACGCGCAGCTTCCCTTCCTGCTTGAGTGCCTCTTCTTGCGCTCGGGCCTCCTCTTCCTCCCGCTCTTTTCTCTTTCTTTTCTTGAAAGATGCCCGCACACTGACTGCAGTGTCGTCCATCGCGGCGAAGGTCCTCCGGATCGCATCCTGCACTTCGTGCTGGTCCACCTCTTTGTGGCGGAGCTTTTTCTTCTTTTTCTTCTTGCGTTCGCCTTCTTCGGGCTCGGCGACCTTGACCTCGGGAACGTCTTCTTTGACCTTCTTTTTCTTCTTCTTTCTCTTGTGCGCGTCATCCAGGTCCGCCGCTGCCGATGTGGCAGCGCCAGCCGCGGGTGCGGCGGGCTTCGCCGGTTTCGGGGGAGCCTGTTTCGGACGGAGGTCGATCTTTCCCTTGATCGTCAAACCGATCTTCGCCCTCCGCTCCTTTTCCAGCGGAGAGAGGTGGTGCACCTCCTCTTTCTTGGGCGGCGCAACCGGAGCCGGCTTTGCCGCAGGTTCGACCGGAGCCGATTCCCCGATCGGCACCGGCGCGATCGGGACCTCGTGCTGGCCAGCCGCAGGTTCGGGAGCCAGATGGGCCCCCGGAACGTCCTGGGCCGCCGCGGCAACCTCCGCGGTCGGTTCCGCCGACGGCGCCTCCGCAACTTCGTGCTCCTCGTCCGGGGCTTCTGCCACGGGCGCTCCCGCGACCGATGGCGCCGTGACTGTGTGCGCCGCAACCGGATGTGCCGCCACCGGCGGCTCTACAATGGCCTCTTCCTTTTTCTCGGCTTTCTTCCTGCTGTCCCGGATTTCCTGAATCTTGCGCTGGTGCTTTTCCGCGACATCCTTCTCCTTCTTGAAATGCACCAGCACGTCCCTCATCATGTCGTCATCCACCGACGACATATGACTCTTCACCTCGTGCCCCTTCTTCCGCAGAAACTCAATGAGGGTCTCATGCGAGATGTTGAGCTCAGTGGCCAGTTTGTAAATCTTCTTCTTTTTTTCAACTGTTTCTGACATTAGCATTCCTTATGAAATCATCGGAGCAGGGCGCACGCTGTTGAACGCTACTGATTCTTCGGCGTCCCCTCCTCCCCGGAGGATTCTTCCCCCTCTGTTTCCGCTCCCTGACTGTCCGCAGGCGGCTGTTTCTCCTCTTCGGCCGTTGCGGAGGCCGGAGCGGCGGCTTCCGGCTCGCTTTCCTCCTCGGCGTCTTCCTCAACCTCCGCTTCCTCCAGATCCCGCTTCATCATTTCGCGAATCTCCTTGATCCGGACCTCATCCAAGCCCGGAATGGCAAGCAGCGTGTCCAGCTTCGCCTCGAGCACCTCCTTGGCCGTCTCGATGCGCGCATCGATCAGCTTCAAGTACAATTCCTCGCCGAGTTCCTCCTTGAAATCCACCAGCTCGATGTCATACTCGTCCTCGCCCCCCTCTTTGATCAGGTTGATTTCATACCCCGTCAACTTTGAAGCGAGCCGGATATTCTGGCCGTTCCTCCCGATCGCGAGCGACACCTGGTCGGCCGCCACCAGGACGTTCGCCGTCTTGGTCTCGTTGCTCAGCTCGATGCTCTTGAGCTTCGCCGGGGCGAGGGAGCGCTGAATGAACACGCTCGGCTGGTCGCTGAAGTTGATGACATCGATATTCTCGTTGTTCAGTTCCCGTACGATGGTGTGGATCCGGACACCCTTCATCCCGACGCACGCGCCGACCGCGTCGATGCGGTCGTCGTGCGATTCCACGGCCACCTTGGCACGCTCGCCGGGCTCCCGGGCGATCTGCTTGATCTCGATGATCCCGTCGTAGATCTCCGGGATCTCCAGTTCGAAAAGCTTCGAAAGGAATTTCGGATCGGCACGCGACACGACGACGACCGGATTGCCCGAGTTCTTCCGGACTTCCTTCACCACGGCACGGATCGTGTCACCCTTCTTATAGTGCTCCTTGAAAATCTGTTCGCTCTTGGGAAGAAGCAGCTCGTTGCGGTTATGGTTGATCAGGATCTCGTTCCTCCGGATCTGATAGATCTCTCCCACCACGATGTCGCCGATCGCGTTGCTGTATTCGTTGTAGATCAGCTCGCGTTCGATCTCCTTGATCCGTTGGTTCAGATTCTGCTTGGCGCTGACCACAAGCCTCCGTCCGAAGGAGGCGAGCGGAACGACTTCGACGAACTCCTCGCCGACCTCGAGCTCCTCCCCTGAGACGTTCTTGGCATCCCCGGCCGTGATCTGGGTCGTCGGGTTCTCCACTGTTTCCACGACTTCCCGTTCGAGGAAGATCTCGATATCCCCTTTGTCCATATTCACCACGACGTCAAACTTGGCGTCCTGCCCGTACTTCTTCCTAACCATCATGGAAAAAACATCTTCCACAATTCCGGCCAGTATGTCCTTGTCGATTCCCTTCTCACGCACCATCTGGGAAAATGATTCGACAATCTCGGAATTCATTACTTCCTCCACAATAAGATGACAACAATACAAGGCGACCCTTACCAGGGCGCCTTCACACTCGTTTCCCGGAGCGCGGAAAAGGGAATCCGGATTTCTTCCCTGTCCGCCTCCGCTTCGATCACAATACTTGATTCATCGACCGTTACCAGTTTGCCCGACCGCTCTGCCGGATCCTGGCCCGGCTGCAGTTTCACCTGAACGCGGCGTCCGATGTGCTTCCGGTACTGCCAGGGATACTGCAAGGGCCGGCTGATACCCGGAGATGAAACATCCAGGCGATAGGCCCCCTCAATCTCGCGCCCGGCATCGATCGCCTGCGCGACGTCGCGGCTGACGGCCGAACAGAGGTCGCTTGTAACGCCCGCCTCAGAGTCTATAAAAAGCTCCACCACCCGGGTTCCTCGCTCTCCGCGGACCACAAGGTCGATGAGATGGGCCCCGGCGCGGCCGACGTGATCCGCGACGAGCGCCCGCAACTTCTGATAGCTGGATGCGTCCACGGGTATGATCTAAATAAAAAAAGCCCAAAACGGGCTATCTCTGGAACGCAGTAAGATACATAAGTGACGGATGAAAAGCAAGCGAAATCATCCGGCAGAGCACAG
>JAGDMJ010000117.1 GCA_017860555.1 Bacteroidota bacterium | reverse complement strand
CCATGTTTTTCCGTTGTCCGAGGAACGACTGAGCAGGATCGCGCCGTCCGGCCCCAGGTGTTCCTCCGATCTCGTGAAGAGCACGATGAGATCGCCTTCCGGGGTCCTGGCCATCGAGGGCCAGGCGCAGTACTCTGATGGCGATTGATAAACGCTGAGATGCCTGATCACGTCCGCGTGTTTCTGGGGCACCGCGTCGTCGTGCGCGCAGCCAGGAGATGAGCAGGACAGGAGGGCGGCAAGAGAGAGACTCGCGAAGCTCTTTGCCCCGAATAGGAGACGATCCCGCATACTGTTTCTCACAGGTTCGCATTGATGAACGGAAGAATTCTTGCCCACGAAGGGTTGTTCTCAACGTAGTTCACGAGGCCGATCTGAACTCCGAGGAGACTCTCGGTGTGATTGAAGATGCCGATAACGAGGCCGCGTTGCATGCCGAACGTGCGGTTATAGGCGGCAATGGTGAAACCGGTGAGCTCGGCGGATTCCGTCCAGGCTATCGACACGTTCGCACCGGTGATCACCGGCGCCGTCAACCTGTATCCGCCGAATGTGAAGCCTGTGATGTCCTGCTCGGACCGAACCATCCCGAGCGTCACAGAGACACCGGAGATCTTCTCCTGCGCGACACAGCCGAGGCCAGCGACATTGAGGCCGATGATTGCGCCCTGACTCACGAGCCCCAGCCCTCCGACGCTCAGGCCGCGAATCGCTCCTTGGGCGACAGTGCCCAGCCCGCCTACCGAACATCCCGCAAGCTGGCCCTGGGTCACCAGGCCGAGTCCGCCGATGTTCAGCCCAAAGATGTCACTCTGAGCCACTGTCCCGAGGCCTCCGATGTTGACTCCGATCATCTGCTGCTGCGCGACGAGCCCGAGCACAGCCGTGTTGATCCCGATGAGAGATCCCTGAGCAACAACTCCGAGTCCTCCGAAGTTGATCCCGGTTGCGGTCCCCTGGGGAATAACGCCCAGGCCGGCAAGGTTGAGACCCGCCATGTCGTCCTGGCCTATGAGCCCGAGCCCTCCAATGTTGATTCCCCCGATGCTCCCTTGCGCGACAAGCCCCAGGCCGGCCACATTGATTCCAGTCATCACACCTTCCGAAACCAGTCCGAGACCACCAATGTTGATGCCTTCCATTGAATTTTGTGCCAGGACGCCGCCCAGGCCGATTGAGATCCCACGCATCTGTCGCGCAGCCGGTCCCACAATGCCGAAAGAAAACCCATTCACTTCACCGGAAAGGGCATCATACGGAGTCCAGGCTGAAAGATTAAGTCCGTTTACCCGTATGAAATTCCCGTCACGCCAGGCGAATCGGATGCCGTTCATATCCTGGCCATTGCCAAAGCTCAGCCCGGTACTGCCAACTGTGAGGTCAAAAGAGCCTTCGTGGTCCGAGGCAGGGGAACCGGCCTGACTGAGCGCCGTTGCCGTGGCTAAGAGGCAAATGCAGGCAAGATGGGTTGCGTGTGTGGAATTCATCATGTTCGAGGCGACTTTGCTCGCCGCGCCCGCGAATCTTCACTTTGGCCCGGCATTGGGGGGATGGGGCAGCCGGTGGCGGGCTGGATTCATCCCGGGGGAGCCGATCGAACTCACAGGTGACCGTCGGGTGGGCGGATGCCGAAAGTATAGCACCGAACCCTTAAAAAAGCAAGGCCAGAACAAGCCACTGTTCCGATTTTCCGAGGGGTGTTGTCAATAGGAAGTATGGGAGCCTTTTTACCCCTTTTTTTGTTCCACCAGTCGAAGTCATCTCAATTGACCAGCCCCATCGGTCGAAGCCAAAAACCTCCGCTCCGGGCGATGTTGCAATGAAAATGTTCCTTGTCGCAGGCATAGGGCTTGCCGTGTTTATCGAATTCTTGCTGATCAGCAAGAAGAATAAAACTGCGCCGGACACGATTCTCGTCCTCTGGATGTTCTTGATCGTCGTTCACCTGTTCCTGTACTACCTTTTTTTCTCTCAGGAAATTTCCAATTACCCCTTCTTGTTGGGCGTGGAACAACCTCTCCCGCTGCTCCATGGCGTTCTTCTGTACTTCTACGTCAGCTTTTTGACAAGGCAATTGCCGGAAAAAAGGAAAGTCCTCGTACTCCATTTCCTACCCGCGATAGCCGTGTACGCATACCTCATTCCTTTCTTCTTCCTCCCCGCTGAACAAAAGATAGAAATCTATCGAAATCGCGGAGCAGGGCATGAACTGTTCAACACTCTCCGGGCGTACGCCATACTGCTGTCCGGGGTAATCTATGTGATCTGGTCGGCCCTCTTGCTCAAGAGACACAGTCACAACATACGTGAAGAATTCTCCGATCTGGAAAAGGTCAACCTGCAATGGTTGCGAGTTTTGACCCTGGGCCTGGGTGGTATCTGGCTGCTTGTGATATTGTTTCGAAGCGATATCCTGACCTTTGCAGGAGTGGTAGCATTCATTTTTCTGATAGGCTTTTTCGGGATTCGACAGGCGGAGATTTTCACGCCAAGGCGGCCGGCAGCGGACGGCAACCCACAGAAGGAAACGGATTCTCAACTGGCAGTGCCAGAAGAAGTCTCTCAGAGCCAGGCGATAGCAGATGGCATTGAACCAAAGAAAAAATACCCAAAATCAGGATTGACGGACGAACTTGCCGGCGAACTGCATCAGCGGCTGATACGTCTCATGACCGAAGAGGCTCCCTATAAAAGAAGCGATTTGTCGATCACTGACCTTTCATCCAGGCTCGGCGTTCATCCCAACTATCTCTCACAAGTGATTAATCAGAAGGAGAGAAAGAATTTCTATGATTTTGTGAATGCCTATCGGATCGGAGAGTTCAAGCGATTGGTCGCCATGCCCAGAAATCGGCAATACACCCTCCTCTCGCTGGCGTACGATTGCGGATTCAGCTCAAAATCGTCTTTTAACCGGTATTTCAAGGAAGCTACGGGTCAAACACCTTCCCAATATTTCGCCACACTAACCGAAAGCCAGGCTGTTTCTTCCTAATCTTGCCCCCACCCCTCAACCCTTACTATCCCATCGAGGTTGCCAAAGCTCGGTACCAGTTCTGTAATCGAGTGCTAAACGGCAATATCTGAGGTATTCTATCATTTCCTGATCTCTGACATCTTTGACCTCGTCCCACCTTACAAGGTGGCACCACCAAACTCGACCCACCTTTCAAGGTGAAGCGACGGCCCCTGCCTGGCAACGTATATTTGCACCAGATACTCAATCAATCACAAACAATCACAAAAAAAGGTGCAGATATGAAAAAGTCCTTTTTGGTGTTGGTCATAGCGGCTCTGGTCGCGGTCACGCTCACTTCGTGTGACATTGTTGAACCGGGTGAGCCCGGTCTGTTGGTTCCGCGGACGGTGGATGAGGACAACTCTATCCCGTCCATTTTTGTAAACGGTACGCAGCTTCATTCGGAAGCATTCGGAAACCCGAATGATCCCATGCTGATAGTACTCCATGGAGGGCCCGGAGGAGACTACCGCAACTTGCTCAACTGCGCCAAATTCTCCGAGGACGGCTTCTTCGTGGTCTTCTATGACCAGCGTGGATCAGGTCTCTCCAGGCGGCATAACAAAGACATCTACACCATACAGCTGTTTCTCGACGATCTGCATGCGATCATCAACCATTACCGCCAGCGGCAAGATCAGAAGGTATTCCTCATGGGGCAGTCGTGGGGAGCCATGCTTGCAACGGCCTATGTCAATACTCGACTCGGCGAAGTAAGTGGGGTTGTCTTGTCGGAACCGGGAGGCTTCACCTGGACAGATACGGAGGAGTACATGAAGAGGCTCAGATCGCTTGAGGTGTTTGACGAGACCAGCAACGATTTCGTCTACCTCGACCAGATACTTACAGGGAATGATCACAATGAACTCGACTATAGGGCCGCTTTGCAGAGTGCAGCCGATTTTGCGGACGGAAACAAAGTCGGAAATGCCGGTCCGTCTCCATTCTGGAGACAGGGTGCCGTGTGCAATGCCGCTGCGATGGAATACGCTCGTGATCATCCATTTGATTTCACCACCAACCTCAGGCAGTACACGACGGAGGTCTTGTTCCTCTACAGCGAGCTGAACGAAGCATATGGAAGGGTGCACGCCGAATTGGTGTCCTCGGCGTATCCCAATGTGCAGCTCACTCTCATCAGCGGTACCGGGCATGAGATACCCTATTTTGGCTGGGACAGGTTCTATCCCGTTGCCAGGACGTACCTCAACACTATCAAATAACACTAAACCCCAAGGGAGATACCGAGATGAAAAAATTAGCAGCGGTGATGATACTCGTGATGGCGATGGCTGAAGCCGGGTCTGCACAAAACATCAACTGGAGGTCGTTGCGCGAGGATCAACGGAACGTCGTCCAGTTCAATTTCGGCTATGATTTTGGAGCCACAGCTCAATTTGGATACGGCCGGTCATTTGACTGGGTACGGCCGGTCATGTTACGATTGGATTACTCGTTTCCCATGGGAAACAATGTGGTTGATGATTTCAAAGTGAGGCTTGGGGGGGAAATTGAAATTGTCGAGATCGGAGGGTTCTCAGCGACGTTGAGAATCGTGTCAAATTTGAGACGATACCAGACCGAGCTGGTGAGAATTGTGAGCTTCGGGTCTGATTTTGGAGTGCTGGCCGGATACTACAAACCCACATGGCACGCGGCCGGTGAATTCGGATTCGACAAATCGATCACATCGCATTTGAAGCACTCCGATATCATGCGAACCAATTACCCTGAAATCAGAGATGGATGGTACATCCCTTCGGGAGGCCATTACTACTATGGGATCCAGGCAGGGAAGTCACTTGGAGAGTATCTCGATCTCTCCCTGAGGCTGGGCGCTACCAATGCGCAGGACGATGACGAAAACGCGGTGTTGCCCTACTATCTTCAGCTGGGGTTGGGCATCAAATTCTGATCGGGAAGGAAGAATGAAAAAAGTGCTCGAAAGACTCCTATCGATAGTGCTCCTCATTATAAGCCTATTCCTCTGGATCATCGCAGCATACTTTACGTTCCGAGAGTGATCTGCGAATCGGCCCGCAGAAACGTCCGGTCAATCATCGGCCGGGCGTTTCTACGGTTGCGCTTAAGGGCTTCAAATCTCCCCAACTTTCGTCATTTCCGGCCCGGGAGCTGCTCACAGGAGCGGACGAAATCCTGAGACGTGGCCGTGTACCCCAGAAACGCTTCAACATGCCGGATAATGAATCCGGTGATCGATTGCTTGTCGATGGTGTCGTGGTATTCCATCGCCGCGGTACAGTCACGGAGCAATACGATGCGGTAGTTGCGGTACAGCGCATCGTTCAGGGTCCCGAGCACGCAGGCATTGGCCGCGAATCCCACGGCCACGAGGTTCTTGATCCCCAGGTTCTTCAGCAAGCTTTCCAGGCACGTTTCGAAGAAGCCGCTGTACATTTGCTTGCGTACCAGGTATTCGCCCGGTTGCGGCGCAACTAATTTGCTGAATTGGAACTCCACCGGATCGGCCTCCCAGCGCTCTTCCTCCGTCAGCCCATGCGTTCGCACCAGTATGGCCCCGAATTCGCTGCGTTGTGCAGCGACCATCTGGTTCGAATTGTTCAGAAAAATAACCGGCATCCCGATTCGGCGTGCTGCCTCAAGCGCCGGTTTGACGTGATCGACCATCACGCGGCGCTCCACCTCGGTGGAACCTTTGTAAAAAAGCGCCGGGCGCTCAGGCTCAGGCTCTCCGGGACTGTACCCCAGTCCATAGACGTCAATGAGCATGAGCGCTGTTTGCCCCAGAGCTAACTCGAGCGTTTCCTCGGCGTGGCCGAGGTATGCTTCGGGCGGATACATACGATAGTAACGGCCCGAAATCCGAAGATCCATCGACGTCCTCTGTTGTTGTGAAGTCAGCAGGCCATAATCCTCAGGAGGTCCCGGACAAAAGGATTACACGGCCACGGGGCAGATCTCTCCTCCCATTCGGAGCATGATCACCCGCGCGGATTTCCCTTTCCGCCGGGCGGCCTCGTTGAGCGCCTCTTGCACTGTTACACAAGGGGTGAATCCCAGGCGGTGCATGTCATCGTGAGATATTCCGGGCGACACCATGAACGCCTGTGTACGTTCGATCAGCCTTCCCCCCTGAACCATATTGTGGGCGGTGATCTTGTCCACGTGCCCGTCCAGGACAAGACGTGTCGTGGCTGCCAGGCCGCGGTATCCGAACGCCAGCACGCCGGGATGCTGGTGGCTCACCCCTTCAGGTGCGGGTGTGACGACGATGATCGCCGCATCGTCGGGGACGATGCATTCGAGGGCGCAGAGGGCTTTCACCCCCTGCCACAGATCCTGGTCAAGTGGGTGGGTATCGATGATGAAAATGCCGGCTGTTTCCGGCTTTGCGACACGAATGCGGTAGAACTTTCCCGCGCACACGCACCCTGCTCGGTGAGCCTCGCCGGGGTCGCCCGAAAAGCAATGAACCATCCTGCCTTCGCCGTCCAACACGACGTTAACGACGGCCGAAAGTCCAGCCATGCGGGCCATACGATCGATCCGTTCTCGCATGGGATTGTCGCGGATGCCCAGCACCTCCTTCTGCGCGTAGTGAACGCTGCGCCAGTGGAATTCTCCCACAGCTTCCTCCGTTGCCACGCCCGGCGCAATGATCTTGCCTCCACCGGAAAAGCCAGCAGCTGGATGCGGGGCGATGCTTCCTACGCCAATGACAACGTCTGATTCATACATGGCCTTGTTCAGCACGACACGCGTGCCGTCAAGCTGGCCGTAGTCATGCAGCGCGGCGGGATCCTCCCATTCATGGTTGAAGACGGGAAAACATGCGGCCACGTCCGCTCCGATCTTTCCGGCGATCTCGTCACGAGTCATTTGACGGTGGGTGCCAAGCGCCACGAGAAACTGTATATTGGCATCCCGGGCTCCGCCCAACGCAAGTTCGCGCAGGAGAGGGGGGACGATTTGTCGGACCGGCGTAGGTCTCGACATATCGTCTACGACGATGAGGATCCGTGAATCGCGACTGACCAACCGGGATATCCGTGCCATGCCGAGAGGTGCGGCCAGGCTGGCCTCCACGATGGCTTCAGGGGCTTCTCTCGCGCCCTCGATTGCCCGGACGGTATAGACGTCAACCTGATGAGTAGCGGGAATATCGACAGGCTCTATCGTATTGTAGGGGAACGGGTAGCGCATAGGCTATTTCTGAAACTCGTAGTCTCTTCTGGTGGAGAAGGATTGATCCTTTGCCCCGGCAAGCTTGAATTTGCGCACTTGTGTGAATCCCGCGTAGTCGATCTCATCACTGACAGAACTGATACGAGCGAATGTAAAATCCCCTTCGATCCTGTCCGTGAATCGGCGATATTTCCCGTCGGAGAGAATCACGACTTCCTGCCGGTCTTTGCTCGACACCAGGTAACCGATCGCGGCATTGTCTCTCAGATCAAGGCGTTCCACAGACGCCTCTGCCTGGACGATCTCCCGGTTTGAGGCGAAGGGGTAGACCAGCGTCGCCATTCTATCAGATTGCCGATCCCCCGTCAGGGACTTGCTGAAGACGAGCCAGTCGATCTCCCGATGGGAGGGTTCATTCGGCAGGCCCCCAAGACCGGCAAACCCCTGCGACTTGCTCCTGCTGATGTTCGACGCATCACGTCGGTCCTGCCTTATCAGAAATCCCTTCTCTCCAGTCGAGAGATATCCATCGTCGACAGGCATCATCGAACAGGGGGTATGAAAGTTGAATTCCATCTCCTGGTCTTTCCCCGTGGTGCTCACTTCATCGATGATCAGCCAGTACTTTGTCTTGGCGAACACGATGTGACGCCGGTGTTTTGCCTTCTGATGGCGGAGGTAGCCGTCGTGTGTTGCGGCAAAGTACTCGGTCTTTTTCTGGGGTGACCAGACTTTGTCGTACCCGGGCCTGTCCATCTTCTCCGGGACGGCGCGGTTGATGGTGAGCATGTTATGCGAAAGGGGGTGCTTGTACCAGCTCACCTGGAGCGAATCCAGGTATCCCAGCTTTCCGATCGCAGCATCGAGGGCGATGGGAACGCCATTGGCGTAGATCTCAAAGTCCAACTGGTCGAAGTGGCAATGGTTTTGAAAGTCGCCGTAGTTGAGCATCAGAAAATAGGAATTCGGGTCCCATGAGTCCCGCATGACGACGAATCGCGAATCCGGGAAGTCGACCGATTTGTTTCCTGGCTCTTTCACGGCGATGGGCAATGATGCCAACTCGCCGGGAGAGAGCTCGTGCCTGACCGCCCCGACGAAATCGCCCCGCTTGAAGAACACGGCCATCTCCTGGAACAACCGTACCAGGCTTCTGTTCCTGGAAGCGTCGTTGAATGGCGTATTGACTCCCAGCGGGCTGTTCGTCAGGACAAAGAACTCCACGAATTTTTCCATCCTGCTCAGGTACTTCTCCCGCAAGGAAGAATCGTTCTTGAAGTACTGGAGCATCATCATATACCGGTAGAAGACCGAAAACATGTATTCCGCATAGCTGGGGGTCCGTTCCACATATCCCCCGTCATCGAGGATATCGTTTTCCAGGTGAAGGACCATGGACTTCTTGCCGCGGTCCAGCCATGCCCCAGCCTCCCTGAACTCCGGGAAGACCAGGGCCGCATAGGAGAGGGTCATCGCGGTATGAGTCTGCCAGTTGTAGGGATGGAAGGGAGTCTTCTTCAAACACTGGTCGAGCCATCGGGCGGATCCAAGAATGTTCTTCAACAGCTTTTTGTTGGTTTCGGGGGTGAGCTGCTTGACGAACACCCTTTGCGCGTCGACCAATCTCTGGGTCCTGTTCGCAAG
>JAGDMJ010000116.1 GCA_017860555.1 Bacteroidota bacterium | reverse complement strand
GCATAAAGGCGCTCAGCGATGCACTGAGCAAAGCCGGCATCAGGAACACTTTCTTTGAATCAGAAGGCACGGCCCATGAATGGCTGACCTGGCGCAGGTGTCTCTACCAGTTTGCTCCATTGCTCTTCAAACAGTAGATCGTTCATGGTGTCGAATGGCGTCCCATACCAGGCCTGCTATCCAAGAAACCCGGAGGAACAACCTCTACAACATGGCGCCATTTCTGTTCAACTAGGCAAAGGACCATCAGAGCAAAGCAAGGGATCTGGAATGAAAGCGTTCCTGTTCAGTGCTGTCTTGAGCAGCGCCTTTCTGAGGGGCGAAGTTTGCGCTCAGGAGAAGCTCTATCAGAACACCTTTCCCCTGGGTGACGTCGTTCTGCTCGAGGGCCCATTCAAACATGCCCGCGACCTGAATATCCAGGTCCTTTTGAAATACGATGTTGATCGCTTGCTCGCTCCCTATCGCCGGGAAGCCGGACTGCCCGCCAAAGCCGCGAGCTATACGAACTGGGATGGACTTGACGGACATGTGGGCGGGCACTATCTGGCGGCCCTGGCAATGAACTATGCATCTACCCGCAATGCGGAGTGTGGAAGACGTTTGGAATACATGATATCGGAGCTGACGGCGTGCCAGGCCGCAAACGGCAGACTCAATCCGGATTGGGGGATTGGATATGTCGGCGGAGTCCCGCAGAGCAAAGAGGTCTGGTCCACACTGAAGAAAGGAAATTTCGCGGCGTACAGATCCGCGTGGGTGCCGTGGTACAATGTCCATAAAATGTATTCCGGACTAAGGGATGCAGGGCTCTACGCCGGGAACGAAGCAGCCCGTAAGATGTTTTTGAAGTTCTGTGATTGGGGGATCGCAGTCACGTCCGCGCTGGCAGACTCTCAAATGCAGGTGATGCTTGATACCGAGCATGGCGGAATGGCCGAGATCTTTGCAGATGCATATCAGATGACAGGCGATCCGAAATACTTGACGGCAGCCCGGCGCTTTTCTCACAGGATGTTGCTCGATGCAATGGCCTCAGGGAACGACAATCTTGATAATAAGCACGCGAATACGCAGGTCCCCAAGGCTGTAGGGTTCCAACGAATAGCAGAACTTACTCGTGACGAACGATATCTTCGTGCAGGTAGTTTCTTTTGGGAAACCGTGACACAAAACCGCAGCCTTGCGTTTGGAGGAAATAGCAGGAGGGAGCATTTCCCAAGTGCGTCTGCGTGCGAAGATTTCGTCAATGATGTCGAAGGTCCCGAGTCATGCAACTCCTACAATATGCTCAAGCTAACAGAAGATCTTTTCAGGACAGATCCATCGGCAGCATACACAGACTACTACGAAAGAACACTCTTCAATCACATTCTCTCGACTCAGCACCCGGTCCATGGCGGGTATGTGTATTTTACTCCCGCGCGCCCTCGGCACTACAGGGTCTATTCCGCTCCTAATGAAGCAATGTGGTGTTGCGTGGGCAGCGGGATGGAAAATCACGGGAAATATAATCAATTCATCTACGCGCATCGGAACGATACGCTGTATCTCAATCTCTTTGTTGCATCGGAGCTGCACTGGAGGGAGAGGGGAATCACGATCAGACAGGAAACCGCCTTCCCGTATGAAGAGCGGACAAAGCTGATCGTTACAGTGGGGTCTTCTCGTTTTTGCCTGATGGCACGCTACCCATGGTGGGTGGCCGATGGCGCGTTCCGAATTGTCGTCAATGGCAAGAGCGTCGCCTGCAAGGCTCTTCCATCATCGTACGTGGCTATTGATCGACAATGGATGGAAGGTGACGTCGTGGAGATCATGTTGCCCATGCACGACACCTTTGTAAGTCTCCCTCATGTACCAACGTATATCGCCTTTATGCATGGCCCGGTACTCCTGGCGGCGAGGACCGGCAGGGACGACCTCGCCGGTCTCGTCGCAGACGACAGCCGATGGGCACATATTGCGGGTGGAAAGAGGTTCCCCCTTGATAATGCTCCTGTGTTGATCGAGGATTCAATAGCCGCAATCGCTGGCAAGCTGGTTCCCCTAGAAGGCAAGCCTCTGACGTTTACTGTTCCGCACGTTAGGATGGTCAATAGGATCAAGGTCATGCTGGAACCGTTCTATCAGATTCATGATGCTCGATATGTGATGTACTGGATGACATTGACTAGCGACCAATACCGCTCATATCTCGACTCGCTGGCGACGGTGGAACGCGAGAAACTGGAGCTGCAACAACGAACCGTCGATGCTGTTGCATCCGGTGAACAGCAACCAGAGATTGAACACGCACTTCAAAGTTCAGATTCACACACTGGCACATATCTCGATGAATTCTGGCGAGATGCAAGTAGCGGGGGTTTTTTCAGCTACAACCTGGCCACGAAGGGCGAAACCAGCTTATGCCTGATGGTGCGATACTGGGGATATGAATGGGGCAGCAGGGTGTTTGATATTTCCCTTGATGACAAACCATTGCTGACGGAAAACAATACGGGAAGATGGTATCAGTCGAAGTTTCAGACCGTCGAATACGCGGTTCCGGATTGGATGGTCAAAGGCAAGGATCACATTCGAGTGAAGTTTCAAGCGCTGCCTGGGAGCACGGCAGGTGCGGTGTACGGGGTTCGTTTGGTGAGAAAGAAGGACACAACAGGGAAACAGTAGGAGCACGAAGGAGACAGAGTCGAGACATCGAATAACGGAAGAAATATCCAAACGAAGATCTCGGCGGAGGAAATGGCCATGAGCGAGCGGAAAGTGCACGTACTTGGTGTTTTCATTGCCCTGACTGTTTTGGGTCTCTCTGGTGCCTGGGGACAAAGTCCTCACTTATTCACGATGTCGAAGGAGGAACACGACGCCCATCTCGCGAAGATCAGTGCCCGGTCGACAGCGGACTGGCAGAGAATGGTGGATCTGATCGGTATTCGTCTGCCGGATTCGCTTCCTCCGCCAATACAAGACCCTCGACGACCGGTCAACACATTTCAGAAGGAAGGTTCTCCCAATTGGTATGACAGGGAAGGAAACACCTATGCGAGATCCGCATGGGGGACGTGGAACAATTACAGTGAAGCGAAAGCCAATCCATTTCCTCGGTTGCCGGATCCACTGCGGCTCGACGACGGTCGACGGGTCTCAACGGAAGACATGTGGTGGATGGAACGGAGGGAGGAAATCATCAACGCATTCAACCGGGAGATTTTCGGTGAGGTGCCGTCAAACATTCCGGCGATCCGTTGGTCCGTTCTTCGTACGCAGGACACGACGATTGGGAACGTGACAGCTGTGACGAAAGGACTCTCTGGGCGCCTCGAGAACGCTCTCGATACTAACATCCGTGTTGAAATCCAGGCGACGTTAACCACCCCGGCGGCAGCAACCAGACCGGTTCCAGTGATCATGGAGTTCGGTTTCGTCTTCCCGCCGGGGTTTCACTTCCCGGGTATGACAAAGCCGGAGGGACCAACTTGGCAAGAGCAGGTACTTCAACAGGGGTGGGGATATGTCGTCTATGTCCCTACGAGCGTTCAGCCGGACCACGGCGCCGGGCTCACAGAGGGGATCATCGGCCTCGTCAACAAAGGTCGACCGAGAGACCCTGGCGACTGGGGTGCACTACGGGCATGGGCGTGGGGCGCGAGCAGGGTGATGGATTATCTGGAGACCGACGAGACCGTCGATGCAGCAAAAGTCGGCATTGAAGGGCTCTCCCGATATGGGAAGGCGGTCCTGGTCGCGATGGCCTACGATCAGCGCTTTGCGATTGCCCTGGTGGGGTCGTCGGGAAAGGGCGGGGCAACACTCTATCGGCGTGACTACGGAGAATCGATGGGCAACATCTGTTCAACGGCTGAATATCACTGGTTTGCCGGAACGTTTCTCCGATACGTCGTCCGTCCGGACACCCTTCCCGTAGATTCACACGAGTTGATTGCCCTCTGCGCCCCTCGTCCCGTCTTCATCAGTTGCGGCTCGCCCGAGATCGAAGGGCGATGGGTGGACGCCAAAGGGCAATTTGATGCAGCGCTTGCGGCGAGCCCGGTATTTGCGTTGCTTGGAAAGAAGGGCCTCGGTGCGACTGCAATGCCGTCTGTCGGTATACCCCTTGTGGGAGGAGACCTGGCCTTTCGTCAGCATAAAGGTGGACACACGAATGGTCCGAACTGGCCATATTTCCTTCGATTTGGCAGACGTTATTTCGCCGCACCAGGTGCGTCCGGGCCTCGATGATGCGAGCAAACAGGAAGATCAGCGATTCTATGCCGACATCAGGAGAACGCCTGTTCAACACTTCGTGATGCGGGGTAGTTTCAATGAGTTTTTGCAGGAAACGGCCAATCTTTTTGTTCCCCACCGCCTTTTTTGCTTGCCTTTCTGAAAATCCCTTAGTAATATTGAAACGGTTCAAGAGTTCGATCACTCTCGCAACGGTTAAAGTAATCGATTACTTTTTAAGCGATCCTGGCCTTCCTCCCGGTTCTCGATTTCAGAAAGCTCCTTTTGCCCATCATCTCGCTATCGATATGAGCGAGCAACTCTTGCGCAGCCCAGGTATCAAAGAAGGAACTTATGGAGCGACACAGAAATTTCGAAACAACCTGAACGGTGGCCCTTCACTTCATTCGCCGGCATTCCCGGGTGAATGAAGTGAAGCGGCGCGCATGGCCCAAACCGAATAAGTCAATAGGAGGACAAGATGTCTCTTGGACTACGTTGTAGAGGAACATTCGGGGCCTCTCTTCTTCTCTCATTCCTGATCTCTCACTCCGCCTGGGCACAGGGTTCCGGAACGCTCAAAGGCACGGTGTACGACAAGACGTCGAAGGACGCCCTGCCGGGCGCGCATGTTGTCATCAAAGGGACCAGCAACGGGGCGGCAACCAACTTGTCCGGGGGATATGTGCTCCACAAGGTTCCCGCCGGCGAGTACACCGTTGTCGCGTCGTACATCGGCTATCAGTCAGTCAGCGAAGTGATAAAGATTGCCGATGGCGAGACGGTCACCCGGGATTTTTCCCTTGTGGCAGAGACGATTGAAGGAGAAGAAGTCGTTGTAACGGCGCAGGCCCAGGGGCAACTGCAGGCAATCAACCAGCAAATTGCGTCCGACAAGATCGTCAATATCGTCTCGGAAGCAAAGATTCAGGAACTGCCCGATTTCAACGCCGCGCAGGCCATCTCCAGGCTCCCCGGCGTGACCACGACGCAAAGCTCGGGCGAGGCCAACAAAGTAGTCATCCGCGGCCTGGCTCCGCAGTTCAATCAGGTTGCCGTCAGCGGCATCACATTGGCTTCCACGGGCAGCACGCAGATCGGTGCCACCTCTCTTGGACTCACGTCGGGAAACATCAACAGCGACCGGAGCGTCGACCTCTCGATGGTCACTCCCTACATGATCAAGACCATCTCTGTGTACAAGTCGCTTACTCCCGATATGAACGCGGATGCTATTGGCGGGCGCGTGGATATGGAATTGCGTGAGGCACCTGACGGCCTCCATGCCGACATGATGTATCAGTCCGGCTATACCGGCAAAAGCAAGGAATGGGGCAATTACAGAGCGGTCCTCTCCGCCAGCAATCGGTTCTTCGACGGGGATCTGGGGATTTACTTGCTCGGCAATGCCGAGGCGTATGACCGGAACTCTGACAACATGACTGCCACCTACAACCTTCCGGACATCTACGTGCGTCCCGATGGCTACAAGGCCGTCCAGGTGTCGAACGTGGGACTCACGCGCCACATCGAGACCCGCAAGCGCTATGGCGGAAATTTGATTCTGGATTACCGGCTCGGCGAAAACGCGACTCTGCGATCAATTAACCTGTTCGCCCGTCTCGAATCCAAAACGAAAGACTACACTACCACGCTCCGCTACAGTAGTTTCGGGTCGGGCAACATCGATTTCACGTACAGGAACGGCGATTCCAAGACGGACATGGCGGTCAACACGTTGGAGTTCGAAGACGACTTCGGGTTCATGTCAACGGTCATCAAGGTCGCAAACACGTACTCCCGGAACCACATGCCCTCGGCGCCTTTTTACCAGTTCAGCCAGTCGGGCGGTATCAGTACAGGGGGCGCCAACATCAAAGACGTTCCTCCAGAGAAGCTCATTTCCAGTGTGGCCTACAAGGGCAACACGAAAACCTACCTGTCGAATATCAACCTCTTCTCCTCCGATTTCAAAGACAATGACCAGATTTACAAGGCCGACTTCAAGGTTCCGCTGGCTCTGGGGGCCGACCTCTCAGGGTTCATCAAGGTAGGAGGTGAGTACCGCTACAATTATCGCGTGAACGACCAGGCGACCCCATACCTGGAAATGCGGCGTGGAGGGGCGCCGAGCATTTCAGCGACGATCATGGACTCCCTCCGGGCAAACTTCCCTGTCTACTATGATTCGTCAGCAGCGAGATTCCCCGGGTCGAACTTCACCAACACCGACGAAGATCTGAATTCTCCCTTCCTGAGCGATCTGTATGGCGGGGTTCTCTGGATTCCCGATCCCGGCATGATCAATGAAATGCTGACCTACACCTACAGCAGGCCCGATTTCAATGCCGCCGAGCAAGATGCCACGAATCCGGGTGGGTGGTATGATGGAGGGTTCCAGAATCTACCGAATGACTACACATATATCGAGCGGTACTACGCCGGCTACGCGATGGGGCAGCTGACGTTTGGCCCGGATTTCAATGTCGTGGGTGGGGCCCGGTTTGAACAGGTCAGCTCGCTCTTCGAAACGTACAACCTCACAGATGGCCGCAACCCGTTGACCCAGCAGGTGTTTCCTATCACGGTGTATCCGGAGAATCGCTTCTTGCTGCCGATGGTGCAGGCAAAATACAACATTTTTGAGTGGCTCGACGTCCGCTACTCCTATACACAAACAATCGCCCGGCCTGATTATCACCAGCTCTCGCCGCATATCACGATGAGCAATGACAGGCTCAACGTCTGGGCCGGCAACCCGGATCTGCAGCCAGCGCATTCATTCAATCACGATTTGCAGTTCACCTACCACGACAACAAGTGGGGCCTGTTTTCGGTCGGCGGATTCTATAAGACCGTGCGGGAGTTCACCTACTATACAACGTACAAACTGCACATGTCATACGATCCGGTAACACGCACGTACTACAACATCCCTGCCGGGCTTGATTCCGTCGGCAGCTACCAGATCGGTGGCACGCAGCCGAACAATGGCGCGAACCTGTACACCTATATCAACAGTCCCTATGACGCTTCCATCAAAGGGATTGAAACCGACCTGCAGATGCGCTTCTGGTATCTCCCGGCCCCGTTGAACGGCATCGTGCTCGGAGTCAATTACACCCACATCTGGTCGGATGCAACCTATCCGTGGCACGATGACCGCACGACCACGGACCCGGTCACCCGCCGGACAACGGTGACCACGATTGACAGCACGCGTACCGGGCGGTTGATCTGGCAACCGAATGATGTCGTCAATGCCTATTTCGGCTACGATTTCAAAGGTTTCTCCGGCCGCATCTCGTTCCTGTTCCAGGGGAACTCCGTGAACGCGATCGGGAATTACGCCGAGCAGGATGGCTTCTCCCGCGACTATTTCCGGGTTGACGCCTCGGCACGGCAGATGCTTCCGATCGAAGGTTTGCAGCTCTTTCTCGATCTGTTCAACCTCAATTCCAGAAAGAACCAGGCCGCGCAGGCATCCATTGGGGCGTTCACCAATGAACAAAATTATGGATTTACTGCGAATCTCGGAGTTCGTTATACGTTGCAGTGATCATTGAATTGGCAAGATGAATCATCTGGTTACATCAAAGCATAAACAGGGAGGTGGCTTATGAAACACTGGATCACAATTGCGGTTTTCCTGATGGCCGTTTGTCCTCTGGTTGCCTTCGGGCAGACGGATACCGTGTACGTTCCGGGCTACTATGAGTCCGGGCTGACGGAAGGGACTCTGAATGCCGCCGTCACGGAGGCCATTAACGCCGGGACATTGTCCTCCAAAGTCTTCAAGCTGAAGTTGTACGAGCGGTATGTCTTGAGCGGGGCAATCACCATCCCGGCCGGAAGCAGCCTGACCGTCGTTGCCGATGATCCCGGTTCGGATCCGCAGACGGCTCCGCCTCAGATCGTGTGGAGCTCGAGCGGCGGCATCACGACGACATACAACTTCGATTGCTTCGGCGATCTCACGCTGAAGAATGTCTGGGTGCTGTTCGCGAACACGTCCGGGAATCAGACCGGCACGAGCATCAAGTTCGAGGAAAACTCCCAGCCGAACGGACAGCACGGCACCTTCGAGGGCTGCTTGTTCGACTATTCCCAGATCGGGGCAGACGGAAGCGGTGCGATCAGCATCACCTGTTCGCATTTCAAGGGGAGTTTCCGCAATTGCTATTTCAGGAACATGTCCGATCCTCACTTCCGGTATTACGGAAGGCCGGTCTCCTTCCCATTTAACACGACCGGGTGGCATACGGACAGTCTGACCTTTGTCAATTGCACGTTTGCCAATTTCGGGTATTGCCTCATGCAGGAAGGGAGTGAGTGGTCGGATTACGTTTCCTACAATCATTGTACGTTTATCAACGGCGTGATGTTCTGCCTGGAATCGTCCTGGTGGCATTACCTGTCGATCACGAACTCCGTTTTTCTGAACATGTTCATGTACGGGGATCTCGGCGAGAACAACGGTAATCCGAATGGCGGTACATTTGCCATCGACAGTGTGAAGAACTTTGGATTCTCACCGCCTTTCACGGATGACCAGCGGCACATTCTGTTCACCAACAGCAGCTACTACATAGAGCCCTGGCTTACCGACCATTATCTGA
>JAGDMJ010000115.1 GCA_017860555.1 Bacteroidota bacterium | reverse complement strand
GTCTTGAAAGAGTACGGGAGCAACTACGGGGCGGATTTGTCCACGTGGGACTTCGTGACTGACCCGGACACCGCCGGGCCGATGATCAGGCGCTTTGCCGAAGGCTTTGGGCTCACTTACGTTCCCGAAGAGGGATCGTTCTCGCATAATCTGAGGACGGCGATCCTGGACAGGGAGGGCAGGCTGGTGAAAGTGATCGTGGGAAATGAGTGGAGCCCGGAAGAGGTCAAGAAAGAAATCGGACAACTCGCAAGATAAGGAACGAACGCCAGGGGCCACAGGACGAAATCTTCAGGCGGATGAAGAATCTTCAGGTGTGGCCCCCGGTGTTCGTCATGTGCCGTACGCTTCACTTCACCGTATAGACTCTGTACCCGTATCCCTCCATCTCCACCTCCATCTCCGCTTCCTCCTCTTCCTTCTCCACCTGTGTGCTGGTCTTCGAGAAGATCTCGTTCAACTCGATGTTCTCCCGCCGGGGGAAGAGGCGGTCCATCGGGATGGCAAGCGTTGCATTGACCGGGTTCGCGGAGAGATTGAGAACAACAAGCACCCGATCGTTTCCTGCCGAGCGGAAGAAGCTGAAGATCAGCTGGGCCTCCGTCGAAGGAACCCGGATCATTTCTCCGCGTGAGATCGATTTGTGTTCTTTGCGGAGTCGATTGAGCGCCTGCATCAGCTTCCCCATCTCGCGTGGACGTCGCCAATCCACGTTCACCTTCTCGAAGAGGCTGAGTCTCCGATCGTTCGCCACTTCTTCTCCCGTATAAATGAGAGGAATGCCGGGAAGCGTATGTGTCAGCACCGTGGCCGCTTTCAACCCGGCAGGGCCGAATTTTTCGATCGCGGGGGCGTCATAGACATTCTTGTCATGGTTCGTCGTGAAACGGAGCCGGAGCGCCCCGGTGGGAAATGCCAGGTATTCATTTCGCAGGAGACGATCGATCGTCGTCGCAGGGCGCTTGCCGCCTAGGATCGGAAGCAGTTGGTCGTAGATGTTCCAGGAAGAGGTGACATCGAAGGCCGACATGTGGTGCTCCGGGATCGATCCTTCGGACAGCATCATTACCGGTTTGATCTTGTTCAGCCGCCCCCGCGCTTCATTCCAGAAGCCGGTCGGCACAAGCTCCGCCACATCGCACCGGAATCCGTCAATATTGACTTCACGGACCCACCAGCACATCATTTCGATCATGTATTTGCGCAGCCCGGCACGGGAGTAGTCGAGCTTGGCGACATCCGTCCAGTCAGGATTTGCCGCCACGATTTTGCCCGACACGTCCTTGACGAACCACTCGGGATGCTCCTTAATGAGCTTGCTGTCCCACGCCGTGTGGTTGGCCACCAGGCCGATGATGATCTTCATCCCTTGCTTATGGGCCGCCGTGACGAGCCGCCTGAAGTCCTTCATGGTCCCGAACTCCGGATTGATCCCGTAGAAGTCCTGCACAGCGTAGGGACTCCCGAGCGCTCCTTTCCGGTTCTTCTCTCCAACCGGATGGATTGGCAGCAGCCAGAGAACAGTAACCCCCAGCTCTTGCAGTTCAGGAAGACGTCTCTCCAGGCTTGTGAATGTCCCTTCGGGGGAGAACGAGCGCAGGTAAACGGAATAGACGACCGCATCCTTCACCCAATCGGCGCTCCTGAGCGCCGGCTTCCCAAAGTAGTCGCTCTTGAGCATCTCTTCGATCCGGCGCGAATCAATGATCGTCACCGGTTTGTAGATCCCGCCGCCGCCCGCATAGTCCTTCACCAGGACGACCACGGAATTGTCGCCCTCCCGCAGGGCGCTGCCAATGTCGACGGCGAACGGATCGCTGTAGCCGGTGTGACTTCCAACCTCCACGCCGTTCACCCACACGACGGCATCATCGTCGACGCCGGCGAAATAGAGGCTGAGTGGATCGTTGTTCTTCTCGATCCGGACGGTTTTCATGAACCATCCCCAGCCATCGTAGTGTGACATGCCCGGATATGTTTCCCAGAAGGCGGGCACCTGGACCGGCTGCCATGCCGAACGGTCGGCGGGATCTAGGAACCATTGGTCCGTGACGCCGACACCCATCGGATCGGCGGCAAACTGCCATTCACCGTCCAGTGATAGCCGGAACGGGGGGATCTGGGAAAGGGCATAAGAATGAGCCATGGCAACGAGGATGAGAGACAAGAAAAGAGTTTTTGACATTCGTTGACTTTCTCGAAAGGCGACCTGACAGTATTTACTGGCCGAGACCGACGAAGAACACGATGAGAAACCCGGCAAAGATGCAGAGCTGAAGGCCGACTCTGACAGCCGGTTTCGCTGTCCTGATCCTGCTCCAGGTCCAGGCCAGGAGGCACATGAGCACGAGGAGCACGAGACTCACGGCGAACACTTCGGCATAGCCGAAGCTCATGCGCACCCGGTCGGCGAAGTGCTCCGAACCGAACTTCCCGTAGATGAGCATGAGATGTACGGTGTAGACGAGCAGGGACTCCCGGCCGATAAGCGTGACGATCGACCGAGGCGAAACACCGCGGCGGAATTCAAAGGCAAACATGCCGGCACACAGGAGCAAGACCAGACCGAGCCGCAGCATGTAGAAGCTCGGGCTGGATTTCCAATAGTCATAGGCCGGATAGACTGACGCCGCCAGGGGATCCAGGGGGAATGAAAGGACCGCAAGAGCAAGCCCCGCCCAGGCCACCCGCCTCATGTATGGCACCTTCGCCGGAAGGGTTGCGGGGGAAGCGCCGCCGCCGGCCTGCAGGTACAGGTACCCCATCAGGGCTCCGGCAAAGAGAAACGCCGACCAGGGGAAAAGCGGAAAGCCGGAAAAGTGGCGGCCATTGACATACTCGGCCAGCGGAATGGGAAGCACCGTCCAGAAATCCACACCCCATACCAGGGGAGACATGAGAATGACTCCTGCCGTGAGGCCAGCCGCGGCGATGTACAGCCGCCTCTCGCTCCGCAGCGCGAGCAAAAGAATCTGCAGGCTCAGAAGACTGACGGCAATACACTGAAGCACATCCACCTGATAGAAAGTGTGCCAGGCTTCCTCCCCTGCGTCATACATCAGGTGGTGAAAATGGAATTTGGGGATATGCAGGCAGTAGCCGACGAGGAGAATGAAGAACAAACGCCAGAGATGCTTCAGCAGCGGGGGACCGAAAGAAAGATAGTCGTGCAGCTTCCTGCGTGTGACCACGGCGTAGGCAAGCCCGGAAGCGAAGAGGAACGCGGGAGCGACGAGCCCATTGATGAAATCCAGGATCTTGAACGGAAGTTCGAGCCGAAGCGAAGGCGCCAAGGTCGCGTTCAGCACGTGGGTCTCGATCATGATGATGACCGCCCACCCGCGAAGGAGATCGATGAAATCAAGACGCCTGGGTTTTCCGGAGGGTGACGAGAGACCGGGCTCTCCCGCGCCGGCGATGGGGCCCACCGTGATCGGCCTGGAGGAAGACATAGAAGTGCTTATTCGCCGATCTTGTCCTTGATGATGCGCTCCAGTTCGTCCAGGTCAACAGGTTTGGTGATATAAGCGGCACTGCCCAGCTCTTTGCCAAACTTCTTGGCGTAGTAGTCGTCCACCGCGGTGAGGAACACAAACGGAATGCTCTTGTATTCCTTGTCCTTTCTCACTTCCTGGAAAAGCTCGAAGCCATTCGTTCCCGGCATGACGAGATCTGAGACGATGATGCTGGGCTTCATCTTGTGGATCGCTTTCATTGCCTCCTCGGCTCCATCCGCACCCTGAACCGTAAATCCACGATCGATAAGCCCCGTCAGCGTAGCTTTGAGGATGGCGGGTTCGTCATCCACAATCAGAACCAATTTCGTTTTTGATACCGCCATGATGCGTACCTCCTGAGAGGCAATATGGAAATTTCGGCTTTGAAAATCAAACCACAGATGAACTCAAATGAAGAAAAAAAATGGACACAGAGAGGAGAGAGCGGTGAGAGAGCAACATGCCGGACCTTAAGCAGACGTTCGCAGGGGATAGACTTTCGCACGCAAGAAATGACGAAGAAAAGTAGAGGCTGGCTTTCGGAAACCGAGAATAGGCGTGACTTCCTGGTTCGCGAACTCACATGAAGATGTCGACGCAACTTTTTTTTCCGTATGCTCGTGCATCCGCATCACTGACCCGCGATCATGGATCGACGACGCTCAGGATGCGTTGAATGCGCGCCGCAGAAAATCCGACCCGAGCGCCGCACACCGCTCCCCGCTGATGACCGCGCCCTCAATCGTGGCAGGGTATCCTGTGGCGGTCCAATCTCCTGCGAGGAACAGATTCTCCAGCGGCGTTTTCTGATCCGGCCGAAGAGCTTCAACTGTCGGCGTCGCCGAGAACGTCGCTTTCTTCTCACGTATGACCAGCGCATGCCACGGCTCCGGGAGGTTTTTTCCGAAGGCACTCCGCAGATCATTCATCACCAGGGCAACGATCTCCTCCTGCGTCCTCCCGACGACATCGTGCGCCGCGCTGATCGTCGCAGAGACGTGCCCTCCTTCTCCTCCCCGGGCCGCGAGCTTTCGCCGGTTGAATACCCACTGGGTCGTTCTCCCGATCAGCCCGACGACATCATGGCTCATCACTTCGCGCTCGAACCAGAGGTGTGTGGACACGATCGATGAAAACGGAATGGCCGCACTCGCAGCCAGAAAATTCCCCGCTGTCAATCCATCCGGCAGGACAGCTCGGCTCTCGGCCGGAGGCAAAGCAAGCACAACCGCGCAGGCTTCAATGAAGGATCCATCCTGGAGCGTGACGCCGGTCGTGCGTTCTCCCGACGCCGCAAGTTTCACCACGCGGGTGGCGCAACGAACGCTTCCCCCTCGGCGCAGGATGAACTCCCGCGCCGGATCCGCATACAGCTCGCTCAATCCCACCGTGGGAATAGCCAGTGCCGCGTTCGTCCGTCCTTCCAGAAAGGCGGTTCTCAGCGCGCGCACGAACAGAAGCGCCGACGCAGAACCCACATGCTCGTTCATGATGGATACGGCAAGGGGCTCCCAGAAAGATCGGATCGTTTCATCCGATTGCCCCATCAACGCCAGCCACCCGGCAACGGTCAGGTCCGCAATCCGTCGCTCGCCTTCCCCCACCGAGCGTCGTATGGACAACCCCGCCCGCAGGAGCTTGAACCGGTCCGACAACCGGAACAGATCGGATCCCAGGACGCCGGCAAGTATGTGCAACGGTGGGGGGAGAGCAGGAAGCCGGAAGGTGCGGAAGCCTCTTGACGGATGGTGAAACACCAGCGCCGGCACGGGCTGGGTGGCTAGCAAGTGCTTCGTGCCAATGGTCTCCAACAGCCGCATCGTTGCGGCGTAACCGTGGATCAACACATGCTGCCCGTTGTCGATCGTCTCACCCGTCGTCGCGTCGGGAAACGAATAGGCGCGCCCGCCCGGATGCGGCTTCTGCTCGAACAACAGCACCGGAACCCCGCCTGCGGCAAGATGAACGCCGGCGGCGAGACCGCTCAGGCCTCCTCCCACAACAACCAGAGGCAACCGGGGGATCATGAATACTTCAACCGGTGGCTGAGCCAGTAGCGGAACGCGATGAGGAGTTTGAGGAATTTGGAGATCGAGATGCGGCGTTCGAACACATTGAAGTGTTTGCGCTCGATACGGTTCAGGGTATGCGCGTAGATCGACCACATGATGCGCGCCGCAAAGAAGTAGTATTTGTCCTCGTCCCTGAGCGCTTCGCGGGCCATGTCAAAGTAGCTGCTTGCCCGTGCGCACTCAAAGCGCATGAGGTTGACGAACGAGGGGGTATACCGGCAGTTGAGCAGATCATCCTCCGTGTAGCCGAAGCGCTCCATGTCTTCCAGAGGGATGTAAATCCGTCCGCGTTTGGCGTCGTCCTTGACGTCCCGGAGGATGTTGGTCAGCTGAAGGGCGATGCCCAGGTTGATGGCGTAGTCGCGCGTGGTTTCATTTTTGTAGCCGAAGATCTCGCGGCACATCAACCCCACGGAGGAGGCCACGAGGTAGCAATACTCCTTCAGCTCGTCGAATGTCTGGTACCGGCGTTTGATCAGATCCATTTCCATGCCGCGAATCAGGTCGTAAAAATGCTGCACGGGAATGTTGAACCGCCGCGCCGTGGTGCTGAGTTGATTGAGGAGCGGGAAGGTGGATGTCCCTCCGAGAGCCTTTCCCAGCTCCAAGCGCCACCTCCGGAGGAGAAATACCTTGCGTTCCCCGTCAGGCCCTTCATCCACGATGTCATCGGTGTATCGGCAGAATGCGTAGACAGCGTGGATCGCTTCCCGCTTCTGTTTGGGCAGAAGTGAGAATGAATAGTAGAAGTTCGTGTTGCTGTTTCGTGTTATTGCTGTTGCCGAAGCGCTCATGAGGGCCGCAAAGCTGATCCGAAAACCGACAGTTTGTCCAGCAACGAGAGATGCGGACGTTTCGCAAGCACGGTATAACCCGTCCGTTCGATCTTTTTCAGTATGCCTACGCCGCCGTTCCATGTGAGGGCCAGCTCGAACCGCAGTTCGGGCGTCACACTCCGGAGAAGCGGCTTGCCTGCCTCGAACATGTCTCGGGTGCGATCTACCTGGAAGCGCATCAGCTCCCGAAACCGGTCAACTTCAACACCACGGCAGAATTCATCTTCAGTATAGCAAAAACGTTCAAGATCTTCAAGCGGAACGTAGATTCTTCCCTTTTGCAAGTCAACGGAGAGGTCCTGCCAGAAGTTTGCCAGTTGCAGAGCCGTGCAAATTTGGTCTGAAAGCGCCATTTTTGACTCGTTTGCATCGTCGAACACATGAAGGACCAGCCTTCCGACGGGGTTTGCCGAGAGCCTGCAGTATCCAAGGAGGTCATTGAACGTCCGGTACCGGGACCGTGTGACGTCCATCCGAAACGCGGCAAGGAGATCGGTAAACAGTTGCAGGGGGATCTGTTTCTCGGAAGCGGTCTGGGCCAGGGCGATGAACACCGGGTGGTCAGTCTTTCCGAGGTAGCACGCCCTGAGTTTCTCTTCCCAGGACTGCAGCTCTTTCAGCCGTTGCTCCGTAGACAGGACGCCTTCATCGGCCAAATCGTCGGCCAGGCGGGCAAAGGCATAGATTGCCGCGATATGCGGGCGCCGTTCCCGCGGAAGGAACAGCGAGGCAACAGGGAAATTCTCATAATGCTCCCGGGCGATGCGGGCGCAGTATCTGAACGCTTCCTGAATGTCTTTGCTGTACACAGATAACTCCCCAGGCGTACAGATGACAATATACTGCCAAATGGACATAAAACGCCACTGTGCTCCACGTCAACAGAGCGTCCCCGGAGGACCTTTCCCCTTGCTCTTTACTCATCATTGTGGTATATTTTTGAACCTCGCAAGAGGTTTTTCTTTGGCGGGATAGCTCAGCTGGTTAGAGCAATGGAATCATAATCCATGTGTCGGGGGTTCGAATCCCTCTCCCGCTACGATTGATAACTCCCCTTCAGGCATGACGGATCCATCTTCCCGAGGGTCAGCGGCCGGGCCGCTGATGCTGAGGGTGGATTGCATCCGCACTGGTTCCTTCGGGGAAACGGGACAGCATATGTTCTCGTCACGGAAGTTTTTCACTCGGTTTCACGAGTACTGCAGGCGGCGGCGCCTGATCGAGGACCGGAACAAGATCATTGTCGCCGTCAGCGGGGGCGCGGATTCGCTCGTCCTGTTGGACCTTTTAGCCAGAGAGCAAGAAGTGTCCGGCATCAGGCTGATCGTCGCGCACTTCAATTTCCAGCTGCGAGGAGCCGAATCGGACGGTGACGAACAGCTGGTGGTGCAGCGGGCGGGGCATTACGGCGCCGAGGTGTACGTTGAGCGCGCAAATACCGCAGAATACGCACGGCACAACAAACTGGGCATTCAGGAGGCGGCGCGCAATCTCCGGTACGACTTCTTTGAGAAACTCCTGATCTCCAGCGGTTTTGACAAGATCGCCACGGCCCATCACGCCGATGACAACGCGGAGACCGTGCTCCTCAACCTGTTTCGGGGAGCGGGCGTTCAGGGCCTGGCCGGGATTCCCATTTACCGGGCGGACAAGAAGATCATCCGGCCGATGCTTTTTGCACAGCGCGCCGAGATCGAGGAGTACGCGCTTGCGGAGCAGATTCCGTACCGGACTGACTCTTCCAACAAAACGGACCACTACACCAGGAATTACATCCGGCACCAGATCCTTCCGCTGGTCAAGGAGCAGATCAACCCAACGGTTGTACAGGCCTTGCAACGATCATCCGAGCTCTTCCGCGAGCTTGAAGCCTATCTTTCCTTCAATGCCCGCCAGAGCCTCGACCTGACGACCACGTGGAGCTCGGAGATCGAGCTGCATCTGTCCATCCCGCGGCTGCGCACCAACCCGACGCTGCTCCAGCAGTATATCGTCATGCTTGCCGTGGAGCGGTTTGCCGGGCTCAAGCTGGATTTCGAACAGGTCAACAGCATGCTGGGCCTGACCGATGGATTGACCGGGTCCTGGGTTTCCCTGTCGAACCAGTATGTGGTCTTCCGGGACCGCGACAACCTGGTGGTCCGCAAGTCCGAGCCGCTGGCCGATTTCAAATTTGTGGTGCAGCCCAACCACCGGTACGAGTTCAGCAAGTTCTGTTTCTCGTCGCAGATGCTCGACGACAACAAGGTCCGACTGCACGGAGGGCCGAAATCGGAGTTTGTAGACGCGGACCGCATCGCCGGCACCGAGCTGGTGTTGCGAACCTGGAGCGAAGGAGACACGTTCGTTCCTCTGGGGATGAAGACGAAGAAGAAGATCAGCGATTTCTTCGTCGACTCGAAGATCCCGATCTACGAAAAACGGAACTTCCCGATCCTGGAGACAAAAGAC
>JAGDMJ010000114.1 GCA_017860555.1 Bacteroidota bacterium | reverse complement strand
GGCCCTGAAGGCCGAACGGCAGAGGTTCGTGGATGTCCTGGATGTCATACCCGCGTATGTCATCCTCCTGTCTCCCGATTACCGCGTTCCTTTTGCCAATCGGTACTTCGAGGAACGGTTCGGCAAGTCGAACGGCAGGCGCTGCTACGAGTATTTATTCAACCGTACCGAACCATGTGAGGGGTGTGAAACATACAAGGCGCTGACGAACAACGCGCCGCTGAAGTGGGAATGGACCGGGCCGGACGAGCGGATCTACGACATCTCCGATTTTCCCTTTACCGACACGGACGGTTCAAGGCTGATCCTGGAAATGGGAGTCGACATCACGGAACGGAAACGGGCGGAAGCAGAACTGGAGAGACACCGGCATCACCTTGAGGAACTGGTCAATGAGCGCACGCGCCAGTTGAGCGTTGCCAACCGGCAGTTGCACAACGAGATTGCTGAACGCAGAGAAGCGGAACAGGCCCTCCAGGAGAGCGAAGAGCGCTTCCGCCTTGCCATCCAGCACTCGAAACTCATGGCCTGGCAGTGTGACACGGAGATGCGCTTTACGTGGGTCTATAATTCCCACTTTGGCATTCCTGGTGATGGACTGCTCGGCAAGACGCCGGGGGAGCTGGGAATCGAAGCGGGGATGAAGGAGTTCCTGGCGCACGGAGGTGAGGTGCTTGCGCGAGGCATGGGCACACGGAAGACCATCAAGCATGTTTACGCCGACAACCGTGAGCGGTATTTCGACCAGCAAGTGGAAGCCCTGCGGGATCCCGACGGGAAGATTGTCGGCCTGATCGGGATCAGCCTGGATGTGACAGAGGGTACGCTGGCCGAGCAGCGGCTGCACAGGAGTGAGCAGAGCTTCCGCCTGATGATCGGCCATTCCGGAGAACCGATGCTGCTGGTGGATGAGAGCGGCACTATCGAATGCATCAGCAGGAGGGGAGCCGATCAACTGGGTTATCGCGAGGCTGACCTGGTGGGATCGAACGTGGAACGTCTCCTCGACTGGGGCGGCAAGCTCGACCTCACGATGCGCCTCGAAGATTTCTCCAGGCATGCACCGTTGCCCGCGAGGGCCGTGCTGCGCATTAAGCGAAACGACGGGTCGTGGTGCTGGCTTGATGTCCACGCAAGCTTCGTCAACTACGGACAAAGGCCGGAGAAGTATCTGCTGAAATTCGAGTTGATCGATACGGTAATGACCAGATGAAAAGTGGGTGAGAGGTCGGGGGTCATATGTCAGAAAGACACGTGCCCCCTGGCCTGGTCTCCACTCCTTGCAATTCTCGCCGACCTGTAGTACTATAAATAATCTAGTTTCCCTGCCGCTCTTTCCGCACATCTACCCGGATCCTTGAGGAGATTTCCAATGTACAACACTCGGCTACGTCCTTCGATTCTGCTTGCCCTCCTGATTTTCCAGCTTGTACCGGGGGTGTTGTTTGCCCTTCAAAAGGGTCTTGATGGCAGCTGGAAGCTCATCCCTGAAAGAAGCACGGACATTGACCTCTACGGGACCCTGTCCATTGATATTCGTGCCGAAGGACCCCGGCTGGTCCTCATTCGTACCTGGGGAACCGGGCGTAGCTTCCGCGACTCGCTCTCCCTGGCTGTCGGAGGGACTGTGAACCGTATTCCAGTGAACAAACGGGTATTCCCATCGAACGTCTTCATGGGCCTGGCTATGCAGGCCGGGACAACCCGAGAAATTAAAGCATACCGCACGGGCGATACCGGAATCAAATTGGAGGAATCGTTCCGCATCCGCGGATCTCAGGGAGAAGTGCCGGCCAATGCAAACCATCTTTTTACCATTGCTCCGGACCAGGACATCCTCACCTATGAAATCCAACGCTCTACAAGAACGTCAGGCCCTCCGGTGAAATTCGTGCTGAGCCGTGCCGGAGCCAGCGATGGGTACGGGCTGAGCAAGAACGATGCGTATGTCATTCGGCTGGAGGACAACTGGGAGATCGACGGGAAACTTCCCCTTCAGGCATTCTACATCAGCCTCCAGGGCGTGGTCAACAAGAATGGCCCGCTTGTGTACATCCTGTATCCTGACAACTGGCCCTTCACGTACGTACAGTCCGTGTACGGTTTCTACCGGGATACCCGACACTACACCTTCCGCGAGCTCAGGACTCCGGAAGCAGCGCTTGGCGCGCTGAAGAAATATGTAAACGGGTATGTGGTCTGGGACAAGAATGTCCGGACGTCACTGATTGTGGCATTCACCGTCGCCGGCCTGGAGAAGGCGGTCGTGGTCGGCGAAGAGATGATTCCCATGATGGAAAAAGCCGGGCTGAAAAAGGTGGAGGATTTCCGTGGAAAATTCACCGGGCAAAATGATGCGCAGATCTATGCATGGGCGTACAAGCAGTACTGGGACCGCTGCAACAAAGAGTACATCATCTGGTTGGGAGGTGAGCATGGCAGGATCATGAAGCCGGGAGTTGCGGATTGGGGGATCTGCAAGGGAGCATTCTTCAATGATCTCTCCTGCCGCCGGAGCGATACAACGGAGTATGCCCTTGCAGACAAGATCCTCTCCGAGATGAAACCGATGTCCATGGTGATGGGATGGCATTCGTATGCCAAAGACCTTGAACGTGAATACGTCCGGCTGACCTCCACCCACGGGCACAGAGTGGAGGGTCTCCATACGTTGCCAAACCTGAGCTTCAGCGCGCAGGTGCCTGCATCGCCAGGGTTTGTGTACAAGAACAATCACAATGTCCGGCCCGGACAGAATCTGGTGCCCTCGAAGAAAGTCTACATCACCTGCATTCAGACCGATGGTATCGGGCTGGGTGCGTGGCTCAAACCGGGCCGCGGCGAGATCCCCTATGCCTGGGAAGTCCTGATGAATTACACCTGGATGGCCCCCGCAATGGCGGAGTACTTCTATACTATGGCCACGCCGAACGACTACTTCATTGGCTGCCTCTCCGGGCCGGGTTATCTCTATCCGAAAGCCGTGCCGCCGGATACGATGCGGCAACTCATCGCGCTTGCACGGGAACAGATGAAAATCCTCGATCTGAAGGTGTTCGAGACGATGGACTATTCCGAAGGCGCCACTGTGGAAGGAAACAGCGATCTGCCCAGGGATATCATCGATCTGTACTACGAAGGGATGCCCGAGGCCGTCGGCTTCGTCAACGGCTATGCGCCGTCCTATACGTTCACCGTCAGGGACGGAAAGCCGTTCGTCTCGTATGATTATTACCTTTCTCCGGAGCGTCCTGAGGGGGACGCCGTGGCGGACCTTCAGGAGCTCGCGCGAATCAATGCGCGCCGCCCCTATTTCCTCCTGGTTCACATCCGTGAATCGAGCGATATCAAGAGGGTCAAGGGAATCCTGGACAAACTCGGACCGGAATTCGAAGTGGTGCCGCTCGACGTATTCCTTCTCATGGCGGGCAAAGAACCGACGTTCAAGGAACGATTCCGCGACCCGGCCGAGGTTCCCTCATCTCACTGAAAGGTATCCTTCATATGAGAACATGGATCAGGCAAGGCGTCATCATTCTCTTTTTCATGGGAACAGCCATGAGCGACGAGCTGGATACTGGCGGCAGGGTGCGCGTGCATTCGTTTGACCTGCAACAGGTGCGGTTGCTGAACGGCCCGCTCAAGGAAGCAGCGGAAAGAAACCGGGTGTACCTGCGTGGCCTCGAGCTTGACCGCCTGTTGCATACGTTCCGGCTGACTGCGGGCATTCCGACATCGGCCGAGCCGCTCGGGGGATGGGAAGCCCCGACAATCGAGTTGCGCGGCCACTTCGCGGGCCATTTCCTCTCGGCGTGCGCATTGATGTATGCGAGCGCCGACGATGCGGTCTTGAAGGCGAAAGGCGACACGATGGTCGCGGAGCTGGCGAAGTGCCAGGACAAACTCGGAAGCGGTTACCTGAGCGCCTATCCCGAGGAGTTCATAGATCGCGTCGAGGCCACCGGAAAGGTGTGGGCTCCCTGGTACACGCTCCACAAGATCTATCAGGGAATGGTTGACATGTACGTCTACGCCGGGAATACCCGGGCTCTCGATGTCGTCAAGAAGATGGCAGCCTGGGCAAAGCAACGGATGGACCGGCTCAGCGACGAACAAACCCAGAAGATGCTCAAGACCGAATTCGGCGGCATGAGCGAAACACTGTTCAACCTGTATGCCATCACGAACGATGCGGACCACCGGAATCTTGCGATAAGGTTTGAGAAACGATCCTTCCTCGATCCACTCGAACACCACGTCGACAAACTCAAGGGCTTGCACGTGAATACCCATATCCCCCAGGCCATCGGGGCGGCCCGCGGTTATGAGATGACAGGAGAAGACCGTTACCGGACCATATCTGCCTTCTTCTGGAATCAGGCCGTGCGTGCGCGTTCCTACGCTACGGGTGGCATGAGCAACGCCGAGCACTGGGGCAGCGAGCCGTATCACCTTTCCACCCAGCTAGGCCCCACCACGGAGGAAACCTGCTGCTCGTACAACATGCTCAAGCTTACTTCCCATCTCTTCTCCTGGAATCCGGATCCCGAACTTGCCGACTATTACGAAAGGACCTATCTCAACAGTATACTGCCGAGCCAGGACCCGAAGACCGGGATGCTGATGTACTACAAGCCGCTCGGTTCGGGATGGTACAAAACCTTCGGCACCCCCCGGGCATCCTTCTGGTGCTGTACGGGGACCGGGGTAGAATCGTTTGGCAGGCTGGCAAGTGACATCTACTATCATGACGGGAACGGTATTTTTGTCAATCTCTTCATCCCTTCCGAAGTGCGGTGGGAGGAAAGGGGCTTGACCCTCCGCCAGGAGACCAGATTTCCCGAAAGCTCCGGCACGCTGCTGACGCTTCGTGCAAATCGTCCCGTTGCTCTGGCTCTCAAGATCCGCATTCCGGAATGGAGCAGCAATGGCGCCCGCGTGACGATCAACGGAAAAGAGACGGGGGTAACCTCCAGTCCGGGTAGCTATCTCATACTTGAACGCACGTGGAAAGATGGAGACAAGATCGACGTGAAGTATCACATGGCGCTCCATCTGCATCCCATGCCGGACAATCCGTCTATGGCGGCAATCATGTATGGTCCGCTCGTGCTGGCTGGAAAGGTGGAGACCACCCTTGTGGCGGATACCCTGCGCTATGGTAACTATGGTCCGACCACGGCCCCCGTACTCTCTCCGGTGCTTGTCACCGAGAACCGGGATGTGGATTCATGGGTGGAGCCCGTGCCGGGCAAGCCGCTGGCGTTCCGCACAAAAGGGGTCGGGGTCCCGCGCGATGTCGAACTCGTTCCACTCGGGGAGATTGAGGGGGAGCGCTATGCAGTCTACTGGAATCTTTTCGGAGGAAAGGCGTGGCAGGATGCGAAGCGGGAGAGCGAGCAGTTTGCCGGGAGACTTGTTGACAGGATCATCATTGGTGACACTGCGTCAGAGGTAGCACACAACCTCGTTGGAAACGAGATTGTCAGGGGTGCGAACGGCGGCAGGAACTGGTTGACGACAAAGGACTGGCTGAGCGTGTCAGTGAAGGTCCTCATCGATGCTCCCATGATTCTCCGGTTCACCTATGCCAAAGGGGATACGGGCCGCACGTATGGGGTTTTACTTGATGAGATTTACCTCCAGACGACGCCTATGGAGACGGAGACGGCCGATGGATTGATCGTGGCGGAGTACCAGATCCCGTTCGGGATGACCTATGGCAGACGAACAGTGCTCATCACGTTCCGGAGTCAGCGCTGGTTTGAAGGAAAGAGACTGCTGAGTTGTGAGCTGCATGGAGCAACGCGGCCATAGTGATTCAATGCAACGGTTGTCGTCGCCCCGGGAGATGAACTTCTGGAGCAAAAACATGGAGACTTGAAACATGAAACGTATGACAATCCCTGGCCTGCTGTGCGTTCTGTCCCTCGCTGGCACGGCGTTCGGCCAGACGCATGACTATCCCATTACCCAGGTCCCGTTCGACAAAGTCAAAGTGGACGGCAACTTCTGGGCCAAACGCCTTGAAACCAATCGTGCCGTGACGTTGCCGCATAATTTCCGCGAGTGTGAGGAGACCGGGAGGATCGACAACTTTGCCATCGCCGGCGGTTTGAAACAGGGGAAATTCGTTGGCATCCACTTTAACGACTCTGACGTTTACAAGGCGATCGAAGCCGCATCCTATCATCTGGCCCTGCAGCCTGATGCACGGTTGGACCGCTATCTTGACAGCGTGATCGCGCTCATCGGGGCCGCACAAGAGCCTGACGGGTATCTCTACACCGCTCGAAAGCTCATCCGCGATGACTACCAGCCTCCTGGCGGAAAAGAACGGTGGGTGGGGATCAAGGATGGCAGCCACGAACTCTATAATGTTGGCCACATGTACGAGGCGGCCGTTGCGCACTTCCAAGCAACCGGCAAACGGAATCTCCTGGACATTGCCATCAAGAACGCTGACCTTCTTTGTGCCACATTCGGGTCGGGCAAACGGGGCGAGGTCCCGGGTCACCAGGAGATCGAGATCGGGCTCGTCAAGCTGTACCGTGTTACCGGAAAAGAAAAATACCTGGACCTTGCCCGGTTCTATCTTGATGAGCGGGGGAATGCCAAGGGCCATGAGCTCATGGGGGAATACTGTCAGGACCACAAACCAGTGCGGGATCAGACCACCGCCGTGGGTCACTCCGTCCGCGCCGCGTACATGTATGCGGGAATGGCAGACGTCGCAGCCCTGACGGGCGATTCCACCTATGTCCAGGCTCTCGACAGGATCTGGGATGATGTGGTTGGTACGAAACTCTACGTGACCGGTGGTCTCGGCGCGTCTGGGGGGAACGAGGGATTCAGCAGCGGCTACGAACTCCCAAACCTGACTGCATATTGCGAAACCTGTGCTGCCATCGCGAACGCGCTCTGGAACAACCGCATGTTCCTCTGGCATGGGGATGGCAAGTACTTTGATGTCATTGAGCGGGCTGTCTACAACAATGTCCTATCCGGGATCGGAATGAGTGGCGACCGCTTCTTCTATCCAAACCGCCTTGAAGCGCTGGCGAGCGGGGCGAAGCGCTCTGCCTGGTTTGAATGTGCCTGCTGTCCCCCCAATGATGCGCGTTTCATACCTTCCCTTCAGGGGTGGATCTACGCCTATGACCGGAAGAACCTGTTCGTGAATCTGTTCATTGGCAGCGAGGCGACTGTGCCCGTGGAGGGACAGGATGTTTCGGTACGACAAGTGACCAGCTATCCATGGGACGGGACGGTGGTCCTGACAGTGGATCCACAGAAGCCCGCTTTTTTTGGGCTGAACCTCCGCATCCCGGGCTGGGCGCAGAACCGTCCTGTGCCGAGTGATCTTTACCGCTATCTGGATGAATCGGAAAAGAAAGCCTCGATCAAGGTCAACGGGAAACCCGTCGCCTACAAGATCGTGAAGAATTATGCCGCCATTGTGCGCTCATGGAAAAAGGGGGACAAGATCGAACTGAACCTGCCAATGGAGGTGCGGCGTGTCGTTGCGCATCCGAACCTGAAAGAAGACCGGGGACGGGTGGCGCTGGAGAGAGGGCCCATTGTCTTTTGTCTCGAGGGAGAAGATAACAAAGAGGGGAGGGTGGTCAACCTTGTAATCCCTGACGACGCGGCATTCACCACCGATTTCCGCGGCGATTTGCTCGGGGGCGTCCAGATGATCCAGGGCACGGCGATTCCGGCAAAGCGGACGCTTGAAGGAAAAATAGTCACAGGAGAGAAACAGGACTTTACGGCAATCCCGTATTACGCGTGGGCGCATCGGGAGATGTGCGAAATGACGGTCTGGCCTGCCAGAGAAAAAGAGTATGCGCGCGCGCTGCCTGCTCCAACAGTGGCCTATTTGAGCAAGGCGTCGGCTTCGGGTGGGCGGAGCCCGGAGGTTCTGAAGTACCAGATGACTCCGGCGAGCTCCATGGATCAGTCATGCCCCTATCTGCACTGGTGGCCGAAAAAGGGATCCACCGAATGGGTAGAATATGATTTTTCGGAAGAGAAAACCGTCGGGAAGGCAGAGGTCTACTGGTTTGACGATACCGGTTCGGGAGAATGCCGTGTCCCTGCCTCATGGCGCGTTCTTTACAAAGAAGGAGATGACTGGAAGCCTGTGGAGCACACGACGCCATATGAGATCCGCAAAGATCAGTTTAACGTCGTCAGGTTTAGGCCGGTGAAGACCACCGCACTGAGACTGGAAGTCGTGCTGGCACCGGACTTTTCGGCAGGACTGTTTACCTGGAATGTAGAATGACCTTTCCACTCGAGGGAGACTTCTTGATGATCCGCAGGACGATGGTTTTGCTTGTTCTTTTTGTCTGTTTCGCGTCTGCTCAAGATGACGAGCTTCTCATGAGACTGAAGGCGCTACCCGATGTTGTCGATGCGACCCCCATGAAGGCCGATTCTACGTTCAGCGCAGGTTTCGAGCTCCGCATACGCCAGCCGCTTGACCATGCCAATCCTGACGGGAGGATGTTCCAGCAATCTGTGTATCTGGCACACGCGGGTTATGACAGGCCGGTGCTTCTTGAGACGGAAGGGTATGCGGCGTCAGCGCGATCGGGAGGGCACGCCCGGGAGCTTGCCCGCATCCTGAAGAGCAATCAGATCGTCGTCGAGCACCGGTTCTTTGGGAGATCGCGCCCCGATTCCATCGAGTGGCAATTTCTGACCACAAAACAGGCGGCAGACGATCTCCACCGTATCACCGTGCTTTTAAAAAGTATCTACAAGGGCAAATGGGTGAGCAGCGGCACGAGCAAGGGAGGCCAGACCTCGCTTTTCTACAGGTACTACTATCCGGATGACGTTGATGCAAGTGTGCCATATGTTGCCCCGGTGAATCTGAGCCAGGAGGACCCGCGGATCAT
>JAGDMJ010000113.1 GCA_017860555.1 Bacteroidota bacterium | reverse complement strand
GACGGCATCGTGATTAGTGCAAACTACTCACACATCTGGTCCGAGACAAAATTTCCCCGCTCGTACGTCAGGCAAGCCCGCATCCCGACTCCCCCGTACGTCTTAACAACGGTGGTCGACACTTTCCGGACGGGGGACATGCCCGATCAGGCGGCGGACATCGCCAATATTTCATTGGGGTATGACCTTGGAAGATTCTCCGGCCGGGTCTCTATGCTTCTCCAGGGGAAGACTCTGACCTATGTGGGCTCACGGGAAGAGCTGGATGGCTTCACCGACACGTATACACGGTGGGACCTCTCATTGAAATACGAGTTCATCGACGACATGAGTCTCTATGCCAATGTGAACAATCTTACGGACGCGCCAGATCAGTCGTTCATGCAGACGGCCCGGTATGCCACAGGCAGGGAATACTATGGATGGACGGCGAACCTGGGTATCACTCTCGAGTTCTAGCACGAATAAAGAAAGCGCCGTGGCTACACACACACGATGCAGGACACCACATCTTCCACCATAACCTTACAGGAGGCTCCATGAAAAACTTGTTTCGGCTTACCCTCGCTCTTGTCACGGTCATTCTGTTTCTCCCGCGACAGGGTGCGGCCCAGTGGGACTACCTGGACGTAGCCCCGGGATATGAAACGCTGAACCTTGCCGTGGAAGGGGACACCACCGCGACGGGGGACCCGGTTTCACTCAACCGTGTCTACCGCCTGGAACGGGGTGGGATGTACCTGATGAACGGACGCATTGTCAACATCAAAGGCGCGCCGCTACGCGTCTGGGCTGCAGAAGGTGCCGGAGCCAAGCCGCTGATGATCATGGCAGTGAATGAAACAGGAGCGAACGATGACTTTGCACGAATCGAGGGAGATGCGCACTTCAAAAACATCTACATCTCGGGTATCGATAACATCGGAATCCAGGATCGCTACATTATGGCGATCTATGACTCGGCCGCCAGGATCATCTGGGACGGTGTGCATGTGGACCACTCGCGCCAATCGCATTTCCGCACGTACGCCACCGATACGAAACTCCTCTTCAATGACTGCGAATTTCGGAACGCGATTGACCTTGCTACCCCATCCAATGGTCGATTTTTCGACGGACGCGGCCTTATGGCCGATTCGATCATGTTCCAGAACTGCACCTTCTACCTGAATTCACAGCGCATGTTCCGGACCGACGGGGCATTGACGAAAAACATTATCTTTGACCATAACACGTTCTATCAGAATGTTTACGGGTCAATGACCGCATCAGGCTTGAAGCAATCGGGGCCCATCGAGACCGGCAAAGGAGTGAATGTCCGCATCACCAACAATATCTTCCAAGATCTTGGCGTCGAAGGAATGCGACATCTCAAGACGCTGGTACCCTCCGACCGCATGCCGATCATTCATGTCGACTCGCTGAAATCCACCACAATCGATGAAAGTTCCAGGAACTGGCTGGTCCGGAACAACGCGTACGGCTGGTCCCCGATCTTCCCGGCGTTCTGGAACAGCTGGGGAATCGACACGCTGGTCAAAGGCCCCGCGTTCATAAGCCCCTACGGGGACAGCGCATTCTTCAGAACACAGCCGAATTTTGTCCAGAGCGGCAACTTTGAGGAACTGATTCAATTTGCGGACGCTCCATCGCCTGACACGCTGATGAAATGGGTCCGCTACCGTTTCGAATCGAATTTCAGCAACGTTGGAAACCCGGATCCCCGTGCGGACCGCAACGGCATTGGTGACCTGACTACCAAACCCGAAACATTCGGACTCGAGTCTGACCCGTTCAACTTTGACTACCCGACCTCCCAGCAGGCATATACGGCGGGGGACGGCGGATTCCCGCTGGGCGACCTGAACTGGTTCCCCACAAGGAAAGCCGAATGGCAGACCTGGGTGACCGACGTGAAACCCGAGCCAGGTATCGCTACGGCCTACACGCTTGAGCAGAATTTCCCCAACCCTTTCAACCCGACAACAGAGATCCAGTACACACTCCCGCGGGCGGCCAGGATCACGCTTGCAATCTACAACGCCCTTGGACAGGAAGTGGTGCGCCTGGTAAACAATGAAGGGAAAACTGCCGGAACATACGGCGTGAAATGGAATGGCAAGGACACTTCCGGACGGACAATCTCCTCAGGGGTTTACTTCTACCGCTTGCAGACCCCGGATGCACAGATCACCAGGAAGATGACGCTGATCAAGTAAGCGCCCTCCTCCGGCATTAAGCGCGCCCGACTCGGATGTCCGGCAGTCTTTTTGACCGGCCGGACATCCCGAGGCGCGATTCGATTAGACCGAGCAAGCAGTGGAGAGAGTATGACACGCTTTTTTGCCACGGCACTCATCTTTTTTCTCCTGTCTCCAGTACTGACCGCCCAGGAGGACGAAGAGAAGGCAACAGTCATGCTGTTTGGAAGCTACATGACGCCGCTGGGAGAATATGGCTCCAAGATTGGCAGCAATGCCGGCGTGACCAGGCGCTTCGGGTTCAACATCGGTGAGGAGGCGGGACTTGCCGTTCCCGGCGTCGGATTGGGACTGGAATTCCGCACGCCTGTGCTCGCAAAAGGATTGGAGTGGGCCGTCAGCCTGCAATGCCTGACAAACCTCGTAAGCACTTCGGAAGTAACAGACTTCTTCCGGAAAGAGCTCGATGACACGGTACAGGTAGAACTCGAGAGTGGCGCCTGGTTCCATATCCCCTTGTTCACGGGCTTTACATACGGCCTTGACCTTGGTACGAGTGTGAAGGTTCATGCGACACTGCAGGCTGGCGTGAACATTACCCGACAGGCCCCGCGCTCGGTGAAAGCAGACGGAGTGTTGGTGGAAGAAACTTCGTTCAAGTTCATGCCGGATTTCGGCTATCTCGCCGGCGTCGGAGTCTGTTTCTTCGGTGACTATGAGCTCCTGATTCGATACGTGGATCTTGGCACGCCCCAGTATCAGGGAACACGAGTCCTGAACGAACATTTCTTTACCACCATTCCCCGGCGTGAGAACGACATCAGCGGGGATTCCCGCCCCGTGAAAATGGTTGTCATCTCCCTTGGCTATATATTATGAAAGACCGGCTGTCGTTCCTGCATGTTATGCTCGCAGCCATGCTCCTGTTCCCAGGCTCGCAGCGCGCTTCAGCGGGTCACGACGCCGGGAGGCGGGTTGTGTTCCTCTCCAATAGGGTCGGCGTCAGCAGGATGTTCGATATCTTCCTGCGGGACAGCACCGGAAGCGAAGTCAATGTCAACGCGAACCACCCCGGTCTCGGGATCACCAGCCTGAGTGCGCCAAAGCTCCTTGGAACAAGGGAGAGCGTGGTCTGCTTTGGATCTGGTGGAAAAACCCTCCTGGAGATACCCCTTGGCGCCGGCGCCGTGAAGGTGCTGGCAAAACTCACCCAGGCATCGGGGCAGATCTCAATCGCCCCGGATGAACAGGCGCTTTTATACACTGATCGCGTGAACGGAAAATCCCAGGTGTTCGAAGCCGACCTGAGGCAAGGCTCCGCCCGCAACCTTTCTTCCAACCCCTGGAACAACTCTGAAGCCTCGTATTCCCGCGACGGAAGTTGGATCGTCTTTGTCTCGGACAAGGACAGTTCGCTCTCCATCGGCGTGATGAAGCGGAACGGGGGCAGCCAGAGAATCCTGACCAACAACTTCGGAGACGACCGCTTTCCACATTTCTCTCCGGAAGGGGAAAGGATCGTCTTTACCTCCTCGCGCAGCGGCGTTCACGATGGGCAGTACGATCTCTACACCATAGATACCAGCGGCAGCAGGTTCGAGCTGCTCTATTCCAACGGTGCGTACAACACTTCACCGATCTTCTCTCCCGATGGCAAAGAGATAATGTTTCTCTCAAGCAACTTCACCAAAAAGGTGAGTCACGTCCTGCTGTTGAATTGCGCGTCCGGATCGGTCAACATTGTAACCGGTGCCCTGTCGTTCCTGAGTCAGAATGCTTCATTCAGCAACAACGGCCAGCTAATCCTGTTTGAGCACAACACGATCCGCGATTGCGAGATAATGCTCTATGACAGACAAACCAAGTCGATGGAAGATCTTACGCAGAATCCATCGTGGGATTGTTCCCCCTCGTTCTGAACGGTCTACACCGCAGGCTTTTTCGTTTTGACAAAGGCTGATATGAATTGCAGAGTACGTCGGATATCCATCTCCTTGTTGATTTTGGGATGCTGGCTGGCACCACCAGCCGCCACATTCGCAGCTAACGTCAATGTCACGCGGAAACCGGGCGCGATTGTTGTCAGTACCCCGGGCATGACCAGGGAAATCCGGTTCGGCGAGAGAAAGCCCTCCGCGGTCGATCCTGCATTCTACCGGGTGAAAGGGAAAGGCGAGCTGTTGACAGGCGGCAACATCGTGAACTGGTTTGAGCTTCCGGTTGACGGGCGCCGCATCACCAATCGGGACACATGCTGGAATTTCGACGAATACACAACGCGGCCATTGACCAACGGAGGCACGGAGATCCGCATCCGATTCCGGGGCTCGGCACCGCTGACCGCCTCGCTTGAGTGGGATCTTATAATGCAGGCCTTTCCCCACTCCACAATCTGCAGGGAAAAAGTCGTCTTTCGAGCCCGCCCGGGGATGAAGGCCCGCCTCGGTGCTCCAGGACCAGAAGCCCTCTTCGTCTTTCCGGGTTATCGGTTCCGCAGGGAAACCGGAACCCCCACAGCCACCCAGATCATCTCCCTTGCAGGTTGGGGTGAGGAAGTAATCCCGACGGAAGCAGGGGGTTCCTTTGATGATCGGACGATGGAAGAAGGCACCCGGGTCGGCAGGAACCTCGCGCAGAATTACATGTACCATCCGGCGCAACGCACCGAGATGCTCACCGATGGAAGAGACACCGCTTCACCGGGCCCGATCCTCCTCTTGCGTGGACTCATTCGCGGCACAGGCCTGCTCTTCGCCTATGAACATGGCGCGCCGGACCATGACCCGGAACAGGAATATCTGCTCATACGGCGTAAAGTCGTCCCCGAAAGCGTGGAACTACGAACTGAGTATGCGCGGGGTGCATATTGCCGCAACCAGACGATCACAGACCAAATCCAGTTCGAATCCGTGTGGAATGTTCTCGGGGCATTCGATGGACCCGAATTCAGCGGGGGAGCATCGCTGTTCTATGGGTATCTGCAGCACGAGATCACCGAATCTGCTCGCTCCCGGGAACACTTCTTCTATTATAACACCTGGGCGATGCAGCGGGATGAGGAACGGAAGGGCCTTGACGTCAGAGATGTTTTGACGGTCGAACGTGTCACGAAGGAGATCGAACTTGCCCGGAAGTTGAACGTAGATATCTTTGTCCTCGACGACGGATGGCAGGACCGGTTCGGCGACTGGAACCCGGACCCACGCCGATATACGAACGGACTTCAATGGTATGTCCGCGCTGTCGTGAGCAAGGATATGATCCCGGGGCTCTGGTTCGCCGCCATGGCGACAGACTCCGCCGCGGAAATTGCCCTGAAACATCCGGAGTGGCTTATCCGCGATGAAGATGGCCGCCCGGTCGTTGGACGGTGGCAAAAACACATCTTTTGCTTCGATAGCGACTACCGGAAGTATTTTCTCCAGAAATGCAAAGACCGCATCGACGAGGGGATCCGCTACTTCAAGTGGGATGGGATCGATAAACACCTCTGTGCCTCTCCGCTTCACCATCATGGAGATGAAAAGAACAGTCCCGAAGAACGCAGGCAAAAGCAGGGCTACGACCTCCCCCTTCTTGTTGCGGATGCGATCCGTCAACTTCGGGAGTACCGGTCCGACGTGGTCGTCGAAATCGATGTCACCGAGCCGCATAGGAGTGTTGGGCTGGCCATCCTGAGCGAAGGAAAGTACTACTGGATGAATAACGGTGCCTCCTGGTATGGCGATTACAGCACGCACCGCTCCAAAAGCATGCGCAATATCCCGAACCTGTTCTATAAACTCTTTCCTCCTTCGCTCCAGACGTATGCGAACTATCCTCATGATAATACCACCTATTCCTCCTGGCGGAACAACGTGAATTCCTCGCTCATAGCCGGGTGGGGCTACTGGGGAAATCTCGCGCTGATCGACAGTAGTGACCTTGAGCGGACTGCGAAGGTCGTGGCGCTCTCAAAGAAGATTCTGCGCAGCAGTGCAGCGTTGCAGCCGAAGGTGACGGGAAGGGTAGGGGGTACCACGGAAATCTATGAACTCGTTGATCGCCGGGGTGCCGTGGGGCAGGTAGTGGCGTTCAGCGGAAGCGCCCACGAATGCGATTATGTGATCCAGGGAATGCAGCGGAAGAATCTGCTAGCCGTTCTGCACCAGGCCTATAGTGTGGGGGGGGACTCATTGATACTACCTTTCAGGTTCCCGATGCCGGAGGCTGCACGTGAAGCTTTCATTCTCTCGAACGAAGGGCGTGGGATGTCCGTCATAGCATCGACCTCCTGGCTGCAGGACGCTTACGTCAGGGGTGCGGACACACTGGTGATCATCCCTGGCGCTGCCGGGCGCCACGAGATCGAATGGGACTCACGGCTGGGCATTCCGGTCGTTGAGTCCGGGACCCAGATTCCGTGTCAGATTGCGCCGGCCACTCCCGGGGCTCCGATTCGATTGACCGTCACAAGCACCCGACCCGGCATGGAGATCTGCATCATAGGGAACAGATCCATCCCCAAAGCCACGATAAAGGACCGTCGATGACGATCACCCGTAGTGACAGGGGCTTGCTCTGGAGAAGTCGGAGTATAGGCATCTTCCTTTTCTTTGTTTCCGCCACCGTTGTCGCCCAGCCCGGCCCCGATGATGTGTTCAAGTACCTCCGGCTCGACTATCCCGGTCTCGAAGAGGTGCAGAAGGCTGTCGAGGAAGGAAACCTTTCGGAAGGGCGCGCTGCCCTCCTCCGCTATTTCCAAACAAGAAAGGACCGGCTTGGCAGCGGACTGTATGCCTTTGGCCAGGGCGATTCCGCGCAGGCCTTCATGAATGCCCGAAATCATTTCTCCTGGAAGGGAACGTCGAAAGACTTTGGGAAAACGATCGACTGGAGCTTCATCGGGCTTGACAGAGAATGGAACTACTCGTTGAACCGGATGCTCTGGTTCGAGAATTTCGTGGAAGTGTATCGCCGGAGTCGGGACGAAACTCTTGTCCGGGCCTGGAAGGACCAGGTCATGAGCTGGATCAGAATCGGCGACCCGGGGTATCCACGTTCGATCGACACGGGAAGACGCATGGAGAGCCTGGCCTCTTCGTACTGCATGTTCCTCACGGAGTTGCGATCCCCATCCGTCGATCCCGAAACAAACGCCATCCTGCTTGCATCTATCCATCAACAGTGCGAGTTCTTGTACCATCCCGACAACTGGCGCCGGTACTCCAACTGGGGAACATTCGAGAGCTCCGGCCTTGCGAGGGCGGCCGTGCTCTTCCCTGAATTCAAGCGGACCAACCTCTGGCTTCGCGAGCTCTTCTTCCGCATGCAGGTGCAGCTCGGGCTGTCATATTATCCCGACGGGATGCACGTTGAGGTTTCCCCCTCGTACCATGCCGGGGAGCTCCAGGTATGGTTTGATTTTAACAAGCTTGTGGAACGGAATGGCGTCGACAATCCCTGGTCACCTCAGAGCGAACAACCCTCTCCAGCCTCCCTGTTCAGGGCTCCGGCTGAGGCCCTTGCCTACCTGATCACTCCGTCCGGACGATTTCCTCCAACCGGCGATACCGACGACTCGGAAGGGCTCGAACTGCTCGATGGAATGAGCACATACCTGGACGATCCACATCTTCGGTTCGTGGCCACACGCGGGAGAGAAGGAGTCCCGCCGGTGGAATCCACCAGAGCATTTCCCGACGTGGGCTACTTCGTTCTGCGGAGCGGATGGGGCGACGCGCAGAGGCCGTTTAACCAGCAATTGTACTTGCTCTTTGACGCGACAGTCAATCTCCCCTGGCATGCGCACCGGGATGCATTCAACATCCTGTTGTCGGCATACGATCACGAACTCCTGGTTGATGCTGGAAGATTCACCTACAATGCCGGCCCCGACCGGGAGTTGTTCCTCAGCGCCGCGTCCCACAATACGGTGGTGATTGACGGTACCGACCAGACAAAATTCGACAAAAAACCAAAAGCCTGGTGGAAGTTTACCAGCACCTTCGATTGTGTATCGGCAGCCAGGATGCAGGGAGAAGTGGAGCACAGGCGGACGGTCTGCTATGTGAAACCCGACTATGCGGTCGTCATCGATCAGGTTGCCGGTCAGGGCGCCCATGCCTACCGGCAATACTGGCATCTTGACCCATCCGCAACCGGGCAGGTGACGCTTTCGGGCCAGCGAGTGGTCAGTCCAAACCTTCTGCTGTCGAGCTCATCGCCGGCCGGGAGCCTGCAACTCACCAAAGGGCCAGTCTCCAAGCGCTACAGGGAGAGAACGGAAGGTCCGGTTATCACCTGTTCATGGGAAGCGACAGGGAAAAGCTCCGTTGCCACCCTTCTCTATCCTTTCCGCAGAGAGGCGCCCCGGGTCGATTTTTCGGACGTTACTTCTGGTGACTTGCGGGCACACCATACAATCGTACGGATGGATCACGGGGGCTTCAGGGATTTCCTCTATGTCGCCGCTGATTCATCACGCAGGGAAGACGCCGGCATCGTAACCGATGCCGATATTCTCTTTCTCAGGCGTACACAAGGGGGCGAGCTCAACAGCTTCACCGCACTGCGCTGTGCGTATCTGAAGATCGATGGCAAATTGTACCACGAGACATCCGGCATGAAAAGGGACGTCTTTTTTGACGGGGAGCGTATCGAAATCAAGTAGCCCTCTCTTCATTGAACACTGGAACATCAACACAGAGAAAACTAAATGCGACGGACATTGATTTGTCTCATTC
>JAGDMJ010000112.1 GCA_017860555.1 Bacteroidota bacterium | reverse complement strand
ACCCATCTGGCTGATCATTTCCGGAGTGGGCCCGATGAATTTGATGCCCGAGGTGGTGCAGATTTCCGCGAAACTGGCGTTTTCGGCGAGGAAACCATAGCCGGGATGAATGGCATCCGCATTGGTGATTTCGGCGGCCGCAATGATGCGGGGGATCTTCAGGTAGCTTTCTTTTCCGGGGGGCGGGCCGATGCACACAGCCTCATCGGCAAAACGGACATGCAACGAGTCCCGATCCGCCTGCGAGTACACGGCAACGGTCTTGATGCCGAACTGCTTGCACACACGGATGACGCGGAGGGCGATCTCCCCCCGGTTGGCGATAAGGACTTTCTTAAACACACCGGTGCTCCGGAAATTCTGGGGACACGTTAGGCCTTTTCCACAAGGAAGAGAGCCTGGTCGTATTCGACCGGCTGGCCGTTTTCCACCATGATCTTCAGGATCTTTCCTGAAACGTCCGCTTCAATCTCGTTCATCAGCTTCATGGCTTCGACGATGCAGAGAACGGTTCCGGGCTCGACCATAGACCCGACCTGGACGAACGGGGCGGCATCGGGCGCCGGCGAGCGGTAGAATGTTCCAACGATGGGGGATTTGATCTCGTGGTGCTGTACCGTGGGTGCTGCCGCAGGGGGCGACGGCGAGGTGACCAGATGCAGCGGCGAAGGGGACGCAGGCGGCGGAACCGTCACTTCCTGGACGGCCCGTCCGACGACCGGCGCAGACTGAACGGGGTTGAGGCGCTTGACCAGCCTCACCTTCTTACCGTCTTCCTCGATCTCAATCTCGTCGACGTTGCTTTCAGAAAGAAGCTTTACCAGCTTCTTTACGTAGTTCAGGTCCATGTGGTCTCCTGGGTTAGTCGTCTCTCTACGCCTTCACCCGTTCGATGTAGTCCCCACTTCGCGTGTCGATTTTGACAACATCTCCTTCATTGATGAAGAGCGGAACGTTCACGCTTGCCCCGGTCTCCACCTTGGCAGGCTTCGTGCCGGCGTTGGCGCTGTCTCCCCGAACACCCGGGACGGTCTCGACAACCTGAAGCTCTACAGTGATTGGCAATTCGATGCCCGTGATTTCTGTTCCGTTGAAGAGGATATCCACCGATTCACCGTCTTTCAGGAACTTCGCACCATCGCCGATCTGCTCCTCCTGGACGGAGAGTTGTTCATAGGTTTCCTTGTCCATGAACACACACCCCGAACCATCGCGGTAAAGGAATTGGAATTCCTTCCGCTCGATCCGAATGATCTCAATCGCCTCACCTGCCCTGAACCGGTTCTCAACTACTTTCCCGCTCTTCACGTTCTTGAGCTTCGTCCGCACGAAGGCACGCCAGTTCCCGGGGTTCACGTGCTGGAATTCTGTGACTGTCCAGAGTTCGTTGTTGTACTTGATGACCAGTCCCGGCCGGAAATCTGACGTCGATGGCATAGCAGTTGGTGTAAACCCCGTAAAATGAATTGGTTGCGAAGGAGCAAGGATAGTAATATACGTACCCTGCGACACAAAGTCAAGAAAGGGAGGCCGCCATCATCCCGCCGGTTCAGTTCAAAGCGTTGAATTGTTCAACATCTGGGAGAACACCCCCGGCGACCGAGAGGTTGCATTCGTCACCCGATTTGCATATTCTCACCAACATGAAACCATCTGCGTTGCTGCTCCTCGTCATCGCATCGCTCCTTCTTACAGGCACCTCCTGCCGGAAGAAAGAGCCGGCGAACATCATCCCCCAGCCGAAGTTCGTTTCCGTCTACGCCAGGCTGACGGCTGCGACCGTGACCTCTCGTCCCGTGCGCCCCGATTCCCTCAGTTCGGCTCAGATGGTCGACTCGCTCCTGGCTCTGGAAGGAGTCACCCGGGAGCAATACAACGCGACAGTCCAATGGTACAATGAGGACGTTCAACGATGGAAAACGTTCTTTGACGACGTGGTGGCTGCCCTGGAAGATTCCGTGCAGAAGCAGCAGAAGCCGTAAACATTTCCTGCGGACTACTCAACCTCCCCCATCACAAATCCCCTCAGTCCTTTCCTGGCCGAAAAGCTCACGACTGTGTCTGCTTCGGACTTCGGCACGACAATGATCAATCCTACACCGAGATTGAAGGTGCGTCGCATATCGTCTTCCGGCACCTCGCCCAGATGCTGAATCAGATTGAATATCGCCGGACGTGCCCAGGCCTCCCAGTCGATCTTCAGAGCTCTCCCTTTCGGCATGACGCGCATGGTGTTCCCCACAATACCCCCGCCGGTGATATGAGAGAGCGCGTGAACGTCGACGCGCCCGAGAAGGGGGCGGACGACCGGTTGGTATGAACGATGTACGGCCAGAAGCGCGTCGCCAAGCGCAGATCCCAGCTCATCGACGTGCGAGTCAACACTGTACGTTTTCAGCAACACCGCACGGGCCAGCGAATATCCGTTGGTATGGAGACCGCTGGAAGGAAGCCCGACCAGAATGTCTCCTTTTCGAACGCGTTTTCCGGTTATGATGTTCTTCTTGTCAACCACCCCAACGATGGTTCCGGCCAGGTCGAAGTCCTCCTCCTGGTAGATCCCCGGCATCTCCGCGGTCTCGCCGCCAATGAGGGCACATCCGTTTTCACGGCACGCCTTCGCAAAACCACTGATGATGGCAGCGGCATTCTCCACATTGAGTCTTCCGGTGGCAAAGTAATCCAGGAAGTACAAAGGACGCGCGCCGCAGACAAGGATGTCGTTCACACAGTGGTTGACCAGGTCCTGCCCGACGGTGTCATACTTCCTCATCATGTTTGCGATCATCACCTTTGTGCCTACACCGTCCACGGAGGAGACAAGCACAGGCGCTTTGTACCCTTTGAACCGGGCGCTGAAGAACCCTCCAAAGGCGCCGATGTCGCCGATAACACCCGCAGTATATGTGGAGCGGACGGATTGTTTGATCTGCCGGACAAACCTGTCACCTTCTTCGATATTGACACCGGCCTTGGCGTACGTGGTAGGCAAGGGCTTTCCTTTCATGATGGAAGAAATGTGCAAAAAAGTACCCAAAAGCGGGAAGAGTTGCAAGATCGGGTTTTCCAGAAGAGTGGCCCAAAAAAGGTCCGATTCCAGAGACTTTCTGAAACTGGGCAGCGGGATGTATGTGGACTCCTGGTTGGTTTTTCAGGGCGGGGATCAGACTGGACTTTGAAGAATCACCAAAGAAGTTTGTTCAAACCCGGGTGGTCCGGGACGGCACCAGAGCCGGGGTCGTCCAGGGTGAGCGGCCGATCGGCTCCCTGGCCGGTGAGGGGGAAGTCCGCCCCGGAGATTCCGGTGGGCTTTCTGGAGCAAGCACATGGGTAATGAGGACGGGTCGGACAGTTCCTCTGTGTCCGCCGAATGTGGGGTTCTGGCACATTTTTCGCATAATCAAAGTTTTGCACGGGTGATGCCGGGCACACTCTTGCATCACAAAAACCACGTCCTTATATTGTGAAACCTTTTTGGGCGCTTGCATGGCAAAGGTGACATTCACGGACTCACAGAGGTTTGTGAACGTCGGGAAGTGTCTCTGTCTCGGTAGGAACTACCCTGCTCACGCAAAAGAGATGAACGCCGAAGTTCCGGACAGCCCGGTGGTGTTCATCAAGCCGTCGACGGCAGTCATCGGTTCCGGTTCTCGTGTTATTATCCCTCCCCTGTCCCGCGAACTACATCATGAAGTGGAGATGGTGGTGCTGATCGGAAAGGAAGGGAAGCATATTCCCCGAGCGGAGGCCTTCGACTATGTTGCAGGATATGCCGTTGGCCTTGACATGACGCTTCGCGACGTCCAAGCGGAAGCAAAGAAGAAAGGGCTCCCGTGGAGCATTGCCAAGGGGTTCGATACTTCGGCGCCGGTTTCCGCCATCATGGACAAGCGCTTCGTCCCGGATCCACACTCGCTGAAATTGTCACTCAAAGTCAACGGCGTGCTGCGGCAGTGCTCCAGCACGGCGCATATGATCTTCCGAGTTGATTTTATCATCTCATATCTTTCATCGATTTTCACGCTCGAAGCGGGCGACCTGATCTTTACCGGCACGCCGGAAGGCGTCGGGGAGGTGTTTGCCGGGGATGAGATGGAGGCGTCACTGGAGAATGTCGGGGTGCTGAGGGTGGGCGTCGAGAGTTCTTCCTCAACCGTTCAACACGAGTAACCATGGCAAAAGTCATTTCCATCGCACTCCCCAAAGGCGGAGTAGGCAAGACAACCACCGCCGTCAATCTCGCAGCGAGCCTCGCTGTCGCGGAGCAGCGCACCCTGCTCATTGACATGGACACGTTTGGCGCATCGGGCATCTCGCTCGGGTTTACCGGAGGGACGATCAACGCGGGCCTGTACGAGGTGTTCAACTTCATCACGAACTTCACCAACGCCATTCACCGGACCGAGCTCAAATATCTCGACTTTGTCCCGTGCAACGTGCAAAACCTTCAGATGGAAGAGCGCATCCAGCGGCTGGCGGACGACCGGTCGATGTTGCGCAATGCCTTGCGGAGCGTCTCGCGGGAATATGACTATGTGATCCTGGATTGCCCGCCGGTGCTTCGCGGCATGTGCACAAACGCCCTCGCGGCCTCCGACTCGGTCCTTATGCCGGTCAAGCCCGGGCACTTTGGACTGGACGCCGTGGACAAGTTGTTTGCGTATCTTGGCTACATCAAGGAGGTGGTAAAGCGGAATATCGAAGTGGAGGGGATCCTGCTGACCATGCATGAGCCGAATACCCGCGTCACGGACATCACGATGCGGGAACTGGGCGCGAAGTACAAGAAGTACATCCTGGAGACCATCATCCCGAAGAACACCGCGCTCAGCGAAGCGAGTTTCTTCGGCAAGCCGGCGGTACTGTACAGCGTGAATTCGCGAGGTGCCGCGTCCTATCTGGCGCTGGCTCGTGAGATCATATCCCACAACGTTCAGCGGGCGGTATCTCCACTTCAACCAACAGTCATGGACCAATTGATAAAGCAAGCGTAGGGAGAGTCTTACCAGAATATGTCACGTGCGGTGGGTTTGGCACTGGGATTGTGTTGCACCTTCTGTTTTCTACCATTCGAAACAGCGCTTCTTCCGGCGGACCCGGTGATGCGCGCGGCCGTGGCCGCGCCCTCGCCCGCGGGTTCCATCCGGACGGACTTCTCCGACTACATCTGGCCCACCGACGCAGGAACGATCGTCACATCGACGTTCGCCGAGTTCCGCACCATGCACTTCCACGGCGGCATTGACATCAGCACCGGTGACCGCACCGGGTACCAGGTCTACGCGTCACGCGACGGCTATGTCTCCCGCATCTATATCTGGCCGACCGGCTACGGCAAGATGCTCTTCGTGCGACACCGGGACGGATACACGACGGTTTACGCGCACCTGAGCAGGTTTGCTCCGGCGATCAATGCCCGCGCGCAGCAGGAACAACTGCGTACCGAAAGCTACCCCGTCAATATCGAGTGCGGGCCGGAGGATTTCCCGGTCGGCAAGGGCGACGTCATCGCCTTTTCGGGGGAAACAGGGATCGGATCTCCCCACCTGCATTTTGAGATCCGTGATGAGAATCTCGATGCGGTGAATCCCCAGCTTTCGGAACACTTGCGTATGGCTGATGGCATCGCACCGGCAATCAGCAAGGTTGCCATTACTCCCCTGGGCGAGAACACCCGCGTTCACGGCGGCTGGGAAACACAGGTGTACAGAGCCCGTTCGGTCGGTGAAAAACGCTACTCGATCTCCGAGACCGTGAACATCACAGGGCGTGCCGGCTTCGCCATCAGCGCCCGGGACCGGACCGAAGGCAGCCGGTTCCGGCGCGGCGTGTATAGGAATTCGCTGTACATCGATGGCGGATTGGTCTATTCCGTTGGACTTGAACGCGCTCCCATGAGAAATGCGCACCAGATCGGCCTGTACTACGACTGGGACCTGCTTGACCGCGGCCAGGGACGCTTCGAACGGCTGTACGCCGAAGGATCGGGCCCGCATCCCTTCCTTCCCTCCGGTTCCCGGGACTCCGGCGTCATCAACAGCAAGGATTTCGCCGAGGGCCGCCACACCTTTCGCATCGTCTGTGAAGATATCGCTGGGAACAAATCCGAAGTGAACGGCACGCTGGTGTTTAATCACCCGCCAGATTTTCAAATCGAATCGTCAGGCCCCGAGATTGCCGTGCAATTCGCCGATTTTTCGACTATCGACCGGATCCTTGTGAGCACCGCCCGGGATGGGGTGACCGGGTGGTCCTTGCACACGGTCATCCCGAAGCGCAGCATTAACGGAAATCTTGTTCGAATCCCTCTGCCCACAGGCAACTTCGACGTCGTCAAGATCGTCGCGCAGAATGTTTGGGGGACCAGATCCGCCCCGCAATTCCATTTTGTCCGGAAACCGTCCTTCGTCGGCCAGTCGTTCGGGCTTGAGCATGCCGTCGAGAACGGCTATGTACGCGTGTTGGCCAAGACCTCCGGGATGTTCACCGTCCCTCCCGTCGTCCGGGTCCATGAAGGACAGGGACAGCGCCCAGTTCCTATGCAGCCTTCGGATATTGACACATATGTCGGCGCTTTCAAGCCGGCCGAATCCTTCGCCGGGCTCAGGAAGATCGCGGCCGACGCCGAGGTCAATGGCCATCGTTTATCGGCGTTTGACGAGTTCAATCTCTACCCGATCGTGCCCGGGAAATCCGGAACCTTCTCCGTTGATGATGGTCGCTTGCTGATCGACTACGATTCCCTGACTGCCTACTCGACGATCTATATGGAAGTCGAAAAGGATGGTGCACACGGGGAGACCGCCTACACCCTCCTGCCGCTCCGCACCGTGCTGGGTGGAGCGCTCCAGGTCTCTGTCTTCGCCGATTCTGCAGTCAAGCATCAAGGCCTCTACTTCCGGGGCCGGGGCAGCCGGGACCTCCTTGCACCATCACCCACCGGCCCGGGGAACATGTTCCGCGCGAAGATCACAAAGACTCTCGGCGACCTGTTTCTTGATGTTGATGACTCTCCCCCATCGGTGAGCTCCCTTCACGTATCCGCTCCCTCCCGGCGGCCTGTGGTGACATTCCGCATTTCCGACGGAGGATCCGGAATTGAATATGACGGTCTAAAGATGTACATTGATGAGAACGTCGCTATTCCAGAAATCGACGGCGAGCACCGCAGGGTACTGTATCAGGCCAGCGACCCCCTTGAACGTGGCAATCACCTCCTGACGATCCGTCTGAAAGACCGAGCCGGCAACAGCAACAGCATCGAGCGACGGTTCTTCGTCCACTGATCCGCCCGCAGGACGCTCTCCGTTCACAGCAACCGAGGAGCGTTTTCGTGTCCGACGCACAACCGGATTCACCCCTGGCAAAAGTGTATTCTCCCGCCGAAGTGGAGAAGAAGTGGTATTCCTACTGGGAAGAGCACCGCCTCTTCCATGCCGAGGCCAACCCCCGGAGAGAACCGTACACGATCGTCATTCCCCCGCCCAATGTGACGGGAGTGCTCCATATGGGGCACATCCTCAACAACACGTTGCAGGACGCGTTCATCCGCTTCAAGCGGATGACCGGCTTTGAGGCGTGCTGGATTCCGGGGATGGATCATGCTGGCATCGCCACACAACACGTCGTTGAGCGCTCTCTGTCGCATGAGGGGAAAACGCGACATGACCTTGGACGCGAGAAGTTCGTGGAGAAAGTCTGGGCGTGGAAAAAGCAATACGGCGGAGCCATCATCAAGCAGCTGAGAACCCTCGGCGCTTCGTGCGACTGGGAGCGCGAGAAGTTCACAATGGACGAAAGCCTTTCGACGGCAGTCCGGGAAGTGTTCGTCCGGTTGTACGAAGAGGGACTGATCTACAGGGGAAAATACATCGTCAATTGGTGCCCCAGGGACCACACGGCCATAAGCGACGATGAAGTGAATTTCACGGAACAGCAGGGGAAACTCTACTATATCCGCTACCCGATCAACGGAGGCGGAACCGGCAACACTCCCGCACACCTCACGGTCGCCACCACGCGTCCCGAGACCATGCTTGGCGACACGGCGGTCGCAGTCAATCCCCAGGACGAGCGCTACCGGGCGCTCATTGGCAAGTCTGCGCTTCTCCCTCTCACTGACCGGGAAATCCCGATCATCGCTGACGAGTTCGTCGACCCGTCCTTCGGAACCGGGATGGTCAAGGTGACCCCCGCCCATGATCCGAATGACTACTGGATCGGGCAGCGTCACAATCTGCCACAGATCGGTATTTTTGACATTTCGGCCCGACTGAACGACCAGGTCCCATCGCGTTACCAGGGGCTTGACCGCTTCGAAGCGCGGAAGCTGGTGATATCCGATCTGGAACGGTTGAAGCTGCTCGTGGAAGCGAAGGACTACACCAACAGCGTGGGACACTGTTACCGCTGCAACACGATCATCGAACCATACCTTTCAGACCAGTGGTTCGTGAAGATGAAGCCTCTGGCAGAGCCCGCCCTCGCAGCGGTCACCGGCGGCGCCATCAGGTTTTATCCGGACCGCTGGGTCAAGGTGTACCAGCACTGGATGACCAACATCCGCGACTGGTGCATCTCACGCCAGCTCTGGTGGGGACACCGCATCCCGGTCTGGTACTGCGAGAACAAAAGCACACCCTCCTGCAATGAGCCACTTGTGCGCCGCTCAACACCGGAAACGTGCCCGCACTGCGGAAGTGCCAGCCTTCGGCAGGACGAGGACGTGCTTGATACCTGGTTCTCGTCCTGGCTCTGGCCCTTCTCCGTTCACGACTGGCCCGAGCAGGAACGACGTGGGACGGCCGCCGAGCTGAGGTATTTCTATCCTACCCATACACTCGTCACCGCCCCCGATATCATCTTCTTCTGGGTGGCACGGATGATCATGGCCGGATTGAAATTCGCGCCGTCGTTCACGGGAAGCAC
>JAGDMJ010000111.1 GCA_017860555.1 Bacteroidota bacterium | reverse complement strand
GTTACATTTCAATGGTACGCGACCCCGCCTGGAAGTTCACAGCGGGATAATGAACATATTTATGGATCTCTTGAGGAATTGCTGATGACCCGGTCTTTTTTTGCACTTCTCTTTCTTGTCCCTTCCGCACTCTTCTGTCAGAGTGGTGCCATCCGCGGCCAGGTAACAGATGCCCGGACGGGCGAGTCCCTCGTCGGGGCAAACATCATCGTCGTCGGCTCAAAGCCGGGGCACGGCGCTGCAACGGATGTGAATGGGATGTTCCTCATCCATAAGGTCCCTCCGGGTGAGTATGTGTTGAGGGCAGCCTATATCGGCTATGAAACCATCACGCTGCAGAAGGTCAGAGTCGATTCAGCCAGAACGACAGAAGCGGATTTCGCGATGCGGGTTGAAGGCTCCGGGGATCCTGAGCTTGAAGAAGCTGGCAAAAACCAGATCGTACAGGAGGACACTACGAAGCACGTTGAAGGGATAGGAGAATAGCTGACGCACGTTTTGCCCGGAGCTGAGATGAAGCAATGGTATGAATCACTTTTTGAGCACTACGCAAAGAAGTATGACCAGGAGAGCTTCACGCAGGGGACGATTGGAGAATGCGATTTCATCGAACAGGAAATTCGGAGTGACAAAGCGGTCAGGATTCTGGACCTCGCTTGCGGGACCGGGCGACATGCCATTGAACTTTGCAGGAGGGGTTACAGGGTTGTGGGCATTGACCTGTCAGAATCACAGTTGCTGCGGGCCGAGGAAAAAGCGAAAGTGGCGGGAGCGGATGTCATCTTTCTTAAGTGCGACGCGAGGAAGCTTCCATTCTCGGAGGAATTCGACCTCGTCATCATGCTCTGTGAAGGTGCCTTCCCTTTGATGGAAACCGATGAAATGAACTATCAAATACTGCAAAATGCCGCCAGGGCGTTGAAGCAAGACGGGAAGCTGATCCTCACGACGCTGAACGGGCTGTTCCCACTTTTCCACTCAGTGAAAGGTTTTCTCGAATCAGCCGCGAAAAAAGGTGATGCGGCCTACGGGAGCAACACATTCGATCTGATGACGTTTCGTGACCGGAGCACCGTGTACATTGAGGACGATGACGGCCGTAAGAAAGAACTTCAATGCGATGAACGTTACTATGTTCCCTCCGAAATCACCTGGCTTCTGAAATCGCTGGGTTTCAAGACCGTGGACATCTTCGGCGCGAAACTTGGTGCGTTCAGCCGGAATGACACGCTTACGACAGAGGACTTTGAAATGCTGGTGGTGGCGGGACTGACAGGGCCTGGAGGCTGACGGCCGGTTGGCGGAGTCTGAGCAGTAATTTGATTTGGGTCCAATGAAAGAAACAGTCAGGTCGCCAAATTCATAGTTTTTTATTGCCTTTCTCCCCCATCTGCCGTATTTTGTAACTGAGTTCCGAATCACCAACCGGTCTTTCTAATTTCAGCCATTTTCTCGCTATGCTCTAGGGACGAGGGAGATGGCTTTTTTCTTGTCATTTCGGGGGTTGCATGGATAGAAGGGAATTCATCCGGAGAAGCGTTGGTGGGAGCATTGTCGCAGGATCAGCATTCGCTCTGGGAGACTACGGCAGATTGCTGGCTGCGACGCCGTCGCCCAAGCCGAATGCCTACGATCTCGTGGCGGTCAAAGGGGGAGAACCTGACGACATGTTCGACAGCGCCATCGAGGCTCTGGGAGGCATTGGGGCATTTGTAAAGAAGGGACAGAAGGTCCTCGTGAAGCCAAATATTGGCTGGGATGTGACCCCGGAAAGAGGGGGGAACACGCACCCGAAACTTGTGTCACGGCTCGTCCAGCACTGCCTGAATGCGGGTGCGAAAGAGGTCTATGTGTTTGACCATACGTGCGACAACTGGATCAAGACCTACAAAAACAGCGGCGTTGAGAAGGCGGCAAAAGACGCGGGCGCGAAGGTCGTCTCGGGTGAGAGCGAGAGCTACTATCACGAGGTGGACCTCCCGAAGGGCAAACGGCTCACCAAGGCAAAAGTCCATGAGCTCCTCCTGAGCGCCGATGTCTTTATCAATGCTCCCATTCTCAAGCATCACTCCTCGTCGAGAGTGACGATCGGACTGAAGAATTCCATGGGTATGGTGTGGGACCGTGGATACTGGCATCGGAACGATCTGCACCAGTGCATCGCGGATTTTGGAACATACCGGAAACCGGACCTTACCGTCGTTGACGCGTACTACGTGATGAAACAGAACGGCCCGCGGGGAGTCTCCCTGAGCGATGTGCTGACGATGAAATCGCAGATCGTCGCAACAGACCCTGTTGCTGCAGATGCCGCGGCTGCGAAGATCTACGGCGTCGAGCCGCGCGATATCCCCCATATTGCCTATGCGGAGCAGATGGGATTGGGCAAAACGGCGCTTGAAACGCTGAACATCAAGAGGATCAAACTGTAAGCGGATGAAATTTGAACATCTGAAGTTCGTGCGGGTGGGCGTTTCACTGCTGTTTTTCGTCCTGACTGCCATCATCTTCCTGGATTTCTCCAACCTTGTTCCGCCGGCCTTCGCCGGGGGCGTCCTCTATCTGCAATTCGTTCCCTCGATGCTGAAATTCGTTACTCTTCTGAGCATCGGCGTGGCCGGTTTCCTCGTCGTCCTGGTCTTGACGATCCTCTTCGGCCGCATTTACTGTTCGACCATCTGCCCGCTCGGAACCTTTCAGGACATCATCGGCTTCATCTCCCGACGCGTCAGGAAAAAGAAGATCTACCGTGTTACTCCCCCTCACAACCTCCTTCGCTATTCCTTGCTTGGTGCTACGGCGGTGGCGCTTCTTCTCGGGAACGGCTTGCTCCTGAACCTGCTCGATCCGTTCAGCAATTTCGGCAGATTCTGCACCAATCTTTTCAGGCCGGTCCTCCTGGGGGTGAACAATGCGGGGGCCTGGCTGACCGAAACTGCCGGCCTCTACTGGCTCTACAGGGTGGACGTCAAGAACATTGGGATGGAAGCACTGGTATTTCCCCTGTTGATGCTGACCCTGGTCGGGTGGCTTGCCTACAGGCGGGGCCGTCTTTACTGCAATACCGTCTGTCCCGTTGGCGCCCTGCTCAGCCTGATCTCGCGTTATTCCCTCGTGCGTATCGCCATCGATGAGGGGGACTGCAAGGGATGTGGCCTGTGTGAGAAGGTCTGCAAGTCTGAATGCATCGACAGGAAGCTCAAAACCGTTGACTTTGACAGATGTGTCGGTTGTTTCAACTGCTTTGACGTCTGTCCAAGAGACGGTATGACGTTCCTGACTCCCTGGAACCGCGGTAAATTCACTGTCAGGCCGCTCCCGTCAGCAAGGCGTCCCGCAGTCAAGCGAACCGATCAGGTGCAGGTGCCGGCAGACGAGCGGCGTCGGCAGATCATTTTTGGGCCCTTGCTTGCGCTTGCCGCCTGGCAGGGCGTGCCGCAGAGAGAGAAGAAACAGATCGTCAGCACGAAAGCGAGTACGGTCCCTGAACTAAGGACCAGCGCGGTCTCGCCCCCGGGTTCGAGAAGCGTTGAGCATTTTACGTCTACGTGCACGGCATGTCATCTCTGCGTGAGCGCCTGTCCGACCAGGGTTCTTGCCCCGGCTCTCCTGCAGTATGGGGTGTTCGGGATCTTGCAGCCAACCCTGGAGTATCGTTCGGGCTTCTGCAACTACGATTGCGTGATCTGCGGCGAGGTCTGTCCCACAGGTGCCATCCTTCCTCTTCCACTGGAAGAGAAGAAGCTGGTGCAACTTGGGATCGCGAAGTTTGTGAAGGAAAATTGCATTGTGGAAACAGAAGGGACCGACTGCGGGGCCTGTTCGGAGCACTGTCCCACCAAGGCCGTCAACATGGTGCCGTACAAAGGGAAGCTCGTCATTCCTGAGATGAAGCCCGACTACTGCATCGGCTGCGGCGCATGTGAGCATGCGTGTCCCACGAAGCCCTACAAAGCCATCTATGTGGATGGAAACCCGGTGCACAAACCTGCCAGGAAACCTGAGGCCAAGCAGATCGATCAGAAGGTGGATTACAAAGAGGATTTCCCATTCTGATGCCGCTTCGACATTCGAGCTCCCACCTCAATCGTCCTCATCCACAGGGTGAGTTTCAATTGCAGAATTCCCGTTCATTGAGTATATTAAACCGATTCTGGGTCTGTCCTGCCTCCAAGATCGCCCTCCGGATGCCCGCGCCAGACGCGGATGAGGAGGCAAGCTGTTCATTGCAGTCACACGATTGAATGCGTGAATCCTGGTGAAGTTTCCTCTCATTGTTCATTTGATTTTGTTTTCGTGGCTTGCCGCAGTGCCGGCAAATGATCCGGATATCCGTAAACTCTCCAGCCGTGAGATCATTAACGAAGGCGAAGAATATGTCTATGAAGTGAGTTGGACCGTCTTCAAGCTCGGCACGATCCATCTCAAGGTCTCGCCCCGGTACACGGTTGAAGCGCGCGTCAACTCGTATCCGTCCGTTCCGTTTGTCGATCTCCACTCGGCCCACTACTCCGAGATGGATAGCTCCTTCTATTCGATAGGCTCGCACACCGCCGAGAAAAAGGAGACGGACTGGTGGGGAGTGAACTACATTTATGATCTCCCACAGAGGCGTTTGATCATCGAAGAGACACATCAGAAGGACCTCGAATCGCCTCCTTTTTCGCGTCAGATCAAAGATACCCTTGGCCTTCCATCCGTGAATTTCGTGGATGGCCTTGCCATCGCATTCCTGCCTCGGCTCTACATCCACTCCGCGCAATCCATGGATGTCCCCACCGTGCTGTACGGCAAGATCGGAACCACAACCTACGATTTCACGGGCTACAAGACAACGGAGGATATCGAGGCGCTGGATGACCCTGTTCGGGTCGTGGAAGTCAACGGGACCACGACTGCTGTGGGAATCTACGGCATGACCGGGGACTTCACCGGATGGTTCAGCGATGACGATGCCGCCGTGCCAATCAAAGGAAAACTGAAAGTGCTTATCGGAAGCGTCACGGTCGAGTTGATCAAATGGAATAGGAAGGGGTGGAATCCGCCACAATAACTAACAGCAAATCAGATATCGGACCTCTGATATCCCTGCCAGAAAAAAAACATCTCATCCCCCTCGTAAATATCTCGCTTCCGTTGTAATACCTCTATGAGGCCTTCCGGCAACATGAAGCGGGGAGCATTTCCTCTCACAAAATGGCTTCCGGGTGATCGGGACGTGCCGCCTTCTCTTGCAGCCAAGGGGATTCTGGAGCCGCTCCAGGCGATCGGAGAACATGGTCTGTTGAACCTCCCGATCATGTCGCTTTTCTGCTCGGTGAAGTGCCCGGGAAGTGTCATATTGAAAACGTACGAGGCCATGCAGCGGCTGAAGCTCCAGGACCGGGTCATTGCCGGAGGCTTCCATTCTCCCATGGAGCGCACCTGCCTGGATATCCTGCTTCGAGGGAGGACCAAATTGATCCTGTGTCCGGCACACGGTCTCCGCCGGTTCCGCCTCCGGCCGGAGTGGAAGATCCCGATGTCGGAGAACCGCCTGCTCGTCCTTTCTCCCTTCGATGAATCCGTCCGCCGTTCCACGGTACATCAGGCATCTGCCCGGAACAAATTCGTTGCGGCGCTGGCGGACATGACGCTGATTCCCTTTGCCGCACGAAGAAGCAGGACCGAACGGTTTGCGGCGGAATTGCTTGGCTCCGGGAAATTGGTCTATACATTTCCCGACGCGGAGTCACAGCCGCTCATCGATCTCGGCGCCAGGGTCATTCCGCTGTAAACTATCTCCCTGCTTCGGTCCTGGTTGTGCCGCTGACCATCTTTTTTTCCGTCTGTCTTTGTCTGAGGCCGTTTTTTCCGTATTTTCATTCTACTGGCACTCCTTCCACACGCATGGCGACAATACTCGAACGCGATTCTGGGCTTGAATCCCCATCATTTACGATTGTCTCCGCATCCGCGGGGTCAGGGAAGACATACACCCTGACCCTTCGCTACGTTCAGCTTCTCCTTTCGCCGCTGGTTCCCCACAATGCGTTGAAAAACATCCTGGCCATCACGTTCACCAATAACGCTGCCGCGGAGATGCGCCAGCGTGTCCTTGCGATGCTGAAAAAGGTGGCACTTGGAGACCAGGAAGCCCTGGCGGCGGTGAGCAGCCTTGTCTCGCTCCCCGAATCCGAACTCCGGGCCCGCGCGCGCGGCCTGGTAGATGAGATCCTGGACAACTTCAGCGACTTCCAGGTGCGTACCATCGACAGTTTTCTCGGACAGGTGTTCAGGGCATCGGCCCTGGAATTTGGATTCAACCCGGAATACGAGCTTCTGATGTCCAATCGGGAGCTGATCGACTATGCGTTTGAGCTCTACGCAAAAGCGATCCGCCCCGGAGCCGCCGTAACGAAGGAATTCATCAAGATGGCCGATGCGATCACCATGGTCATCGACAAGGACAGTGGGTATCCCTGGGATCCCTATGCCCGGATCGTGCACCAGGTCAAAAGGCTGCAGACGGTCGTTTCGTCGCAAAAGGAAGATATTCGCGTCGCGGACCAGACCGGTGCCATCGAGGAGGCATTGCGTGACGCAAGACGGACCGCGGCGGAGATCAGGGAAATCGTCACACGCCACCAGGCAGTGATGAATTTCCACCTCCGCGAGGAGTTTGCGCTGCTTGATTCCATTGACTGGCCAGGCATCTTCAAGCGTACGCCAAAGGGAAAGGTGGTAAACAAGGGGAGCACGAGGATCGAGAAGGAGCGCACTGCTGCCTGCGAGCAGGACCTGGGAGATCGTCTCGATCGCTATACCCGATGCGTGGAGCGCCTCGCCGAAGCCTATGCCCGTGATTATTTCCGCCCCTATGCGTCAGTGCTGGCAATGATCGCGGAGACACTTGAGACAGTCAAACGCACACGGGGGAAACTCTTCATTGGCGATGTCAACAAGGCTATCGTGCGTTCCTTAAGCCAGGAGGTTGTCCCTGAAGTATACTTCACTCTGGGGGACCGGATCTCTCATTATCTGATCGATGAGTTTCAGGACACGTCTCCCATACAATGGGCGGCGCTCTCTGTCCTTGCCGGGAATGCCCTTGCTGAAGGGGGGACGCTCCTTATCGTCGGCGACACGAAACAATCGATCTACGGTTTCCGCGGTGCCGACTGGCAGATCATGATGAACCTCATGAGCGGGCAGGAAGGCTTCCCTTCGGCACTGGCAACGGTCCGGCCGCTCAGAGAGAACAGGCGTAGCGGTGAGAAGGTGGTGGTGTACGCACGGGACCTGTTCCGACACTTTGGGGAGCCGGAGATCGCGACTGCAGCCGAACGCAGCGGGCTGCTCGGCTTTGATCAGCAGGCATTGCCGAAGAACCTCGGGCGAGGGGTCGTTGAGGTCGTGAGATTCACACGCAATCGTGAAGCACCCGCCGAGCGGAAGAAGATCCTGGATACCATTGGTTCCGCTCGGAAACGAGGATTTCACTTCAGCGACATCGCAATCCTGACGCCGAAAAATGAGCATGTCATAGAGATCAGCGGTTGGCTGAGCGATGCGGATATTCCATTCATCTCGCATAGCAGCCTGGATGTCCGGATCCAGCGTATCACTACGGAGCTCATCGCGCTTCTGCAGTTCCTGGATTCCCCGATTGATGATCTTGCGTTTGCAACGTTCATCCTTGGCAAAGCATTCCCCCTGAGCTGCAAGTATGCCGGGCAGCCGTTGACCCATGAAGAGATGGAACAATTTGTTCATCGATTCCACGCATTCCGGCGCACCCCCCTCTACAAAGCCTTCCAGCAGGAGTATCCGAAACATTGGGAGAGCATGTTCGCATCGCTCTTCACCGTCGTTGGTTATGCTCCGCTGTACGATCTGGTCGTGGAAGCGTACAAAGTGCTGGATTTGTTTGCTGTCTGCCCGCATGAAGGGCATGCATTGGTGAAGTTCCTCGAAGTTGTCATGGGGTTTGAAGAGGGGGGCAGCAACAGCATTAAGGATTTCCTTGAGTTCACGGGGGAGGAGGACGAGGAAGGGGATTGGAACATGGATCCCGGAGGCGTCGCCGATGCGGTCCGCTTGATGACCGTGCACAAATCGAAAGGGCTGGAGTTCCGCATCGTCATCGTACTGCTTTCGGAATCCGGAGCAAAAGGATTCTCCCCGATCGTGCGCAACGGGGCTGAAGGAGTGGAACTGCTTCATGTTACTTCCGCGAGTGCCAGGCGTTCAAGTGTGCTCGCGGACATTTACAGGAATGAATGCCTCAAGGCCCTGACGGACATGCTCAACGGGCTCTATGTCGTGCTGACGAGGGCGAAGGATGAATTGTATGTCGTGGCCATGACGGCGCGGGAGAAGGCAAAAGTGCCCTGTTCCTTGCTGATGCCGCGCGCCGTTTCGGATGCAGACCTGCCTTTGGCCGAGCCGGAGATGCCCGAATTGACGGAACCGATCATTCTTCCGACCCCCCATGCCCAACGCAGGCATACGCGCCCCGTCCGGGAAAAAAAACTCGGTTTCGAGGAGACACGGCGTGGGGATGCGTTGCATTCCGTCCTGGCCCAACTGGAGTTCGTGGAGGGGAACCTGACCGACTGTGTTGAGGCGGCCCTTGCCCGCGCGGGACTTCCTGAAGCCGGTAGGGACGAGGCCACAAAGCTGCTCGCGGGGTTTCTCGCTAACAGCGGAATCCTCCCATATTTCCAGCGCGCTCCGGGGCGTCGCGTCATGAACGAACAGGAATTCACGAACCGCTCTGGTGATCTCTTCCGTGCGGACAGAGTGGTCGTTGATGATGCCGGAGTAACCGTGATCGATTACAAGACCGGGGGGGACCATGATGAGGAGCTGTACCGGGCTCAGATCAAGAATTACATGGACATTGCACGCGAAGTGCTCGGAGCACGCAGTGTCACGGGGTGCATTGCCTACGTCGACTTGAAGAAGCTTGCCTATGTCGGGCCTGGCAGGGCGGAGGGGGACCGGATCCCATGAGCAAGGTCCTCATCATACCGGCTCACGA
>JAGDMJ010000110.1 GCA_017860555.1 Bacteroidota bacterium | reverse complement strand
AATTGCATTGCTTGTTTTCTCAATGCTCGTCTCGGTTGCACACGCGTTTTCCCAGCCGACCTATTCGACCCCGGAGTTTCGCATCACCGTGGACCAGGCCGGAACTGTCACCAGCCTGTTTGACATCGTCCATGGCAAAGAGTACCTGGCGAAAGGTCAGGCGTCTCCCTTCCTGTCGGTACTGCGGAGCGGGAAGGTGGAGGGACCCTCCGGGGTTACCGTGGCGGGTGATATGCTCACATTCCAATTTACAGCGAGCATGACATCCATTGACGTTGCGGTCGCGGTCAAGCCCACGCATGTGACATTCGAAATCGTGCGTGCGACGCCGGTTGACGCGATTGATGGTGTAGCCTGGGGACCGTACCCGACCAGCATCTCAAAGATCATCGGCGACGTTATCGGTGTCGTGCGTGATGAACGGTTTGCCATCGGCCTCCAGGCGCTCAATCCCAAAACCGTGGGGGCCTATCCGGAGAACGCGGAAGGGTTTGGCGTGTCGAGGGGGCGAGCAGCTGAGACGAGGCCCTGGGGGAGCGTCCTGCAGGCCTACAGCCTAAACAGGCACAAGCCCAGAAAGGCGGATGTGTGGAGCGGCAATTTTCCGAATATGCCTGTCCCTGCGATTCCGGGGGAAACCGTCGTTGGCTCAAGGATCGCCCTGTTCGGCTGTCCGGAGCCGAACACACTCGATCGGATTGGTGAGATCGAGGTCGCTGAAGGATTGCCCCATCCGGTGGTCAACGGCGTCTGGTTCAAGAAGTCTCCGGACCTGGGCAGATCATATCTGATTGCCGACTTCGATGAACAGACCATTGATACATTGCTGGGTGCCACCAGGCGAGCCAATCTGATGACGCTCTATCATATGCAGCCGTTTGCAAGCTGGGGGCATTATGAAGTCAACACGAATACGTTCCCGGATGGAGCGGCAGCCCTTCGCCGTTGTGTCGAGAAAGCAAAAGCTCAGGGTATACGCCTGGGAGCACATACGCTCACGACGTTCATCCAGACCCACGATCCGTACGTGACGCCGGTGCCGGATCCCCGGCTGGCGAAGACCGGCACGAGCCGCCTCGCAGCAGCGGCGAGCGATTCCACGACAGAAATCTCGGTGGAATCTCCCGAGTATTTTGCCAATGAGAAAGCGAACTGGCTTCATGCGGCGGTCATCGGAGAGGAAATCATCCGTTACCGTGCCGTTTCCGAGCAGGCGCCGTGGACCCTTCTGGATTGCCAGCGCGGAGCGTTCGAGACCAAAAGATCTGCACACGCCAAAGGAGCGGAAATCGGGAAGCTCCTTGATCATGCCTATCAGGTCTTCTTCCCAAACTTCGAACTCCAGAGAGAAATCGCGCGGAACATGGCGAAGACATTCAACGAGACGGGTCTCAGCCAGATGGACTTCGATGGTCATGAAGGATGCGCCTCGACGGGCCAGGGGGATTTTGCCTGCGATCTGTTCGCGAAGGATTTCTACGACAACCTGGACCATCCGGTCATCAATGGCAGCAGCAACATCCGCCACTACTACTGGCACGTCAATTCCTATATCAACTGGGGAGAGCCCTGGTACGAGGGGTTTCGCGAGAGCATGCAGGACTACCGGATCAAGAACCAGGACCTGTTTGCACGCAATCTCATGCCGAACATGTTCGGCTGGTACCTGCTCACCGAGACCACAAGCCCTTCAGATATCGAGTGGATGTTGGTGCGCACCTCGGGCTTCAACGCCGGCTTTGCGTTGGCCACAAGCATCGAGGCAGTGCGGAACAACGCCGACATCGGGCTCATTCTTGACGCTATACGTGAGTGGGAGAATGCACGACGCGGCAAGGCGTTCTCCGCTTCTCTGCGCGAGCAGTTCAAGGATCCCAGGACCGAATTTCATCTCGAACCGGTCAAGGAGGGTGAATGGAGGCTCTATCCCTATCATGAATCTCAAGCCTACCGGCACGAGAAGATCGTTCGTCAGCCCGGCGAGCCTGTTGGCTCGCGCTGGGAGTACACCAATCCTGAACATGCACAACCCTTGCAGTTCAAGCTGCGTGTCACTGGGGATACGGCGACTATCGCCAATCCGAAGGTCGAACTGGATCGGTTCGGGACGGTGATGTTCCCGGTGGAACTTTCGACCGGTCAGACGCTGCTCTGCGAAGGAACGCCGGTGGCGCGCGTGTATGACGGCAAAGGACGGCAGGTGAAGACTGTGAAGGCCGTGGGGCAGATCCTGGTGGTCCAACCGGGCAAGCATGAGATCGGGTTTGATTGTCAGTTCAAGGGACCGGTCACGCCCATCGTGGTGGTGACGTTCAAAACCAGGGGAGAGGCGGAGAAGATTGCACTTCCATAAGCAGATGGGCAGGTGGTGAACTTCTCGGAGTCCTTGCTACATCAATAGCGCTCACACAATAAGGCCGCCGTGTGGAAGGTGGCGTTTCATGCTTCGGTACACCTGGGTCTTACCGCAGCGGCAGCGGCCCTACAGCATACGGTTTGGCCTCTTGCCATCAGAGTGGGCACCCGCGCGCCGCTTTCGTCAGACCGTCTTCATGACCTCCAGCGGCCGGGGGGTCTTCCACATGCCGCGCGTGAAATCCGGGAACGCAACCGGCTTTCCGCCTCCGTCGATCGATGTCTCGCTCAGCTCCGTAACCGCGCTGAGCATCGCCGCGTCGTAGACGTCCATGTCGGGCTGAATCCCTTTCAGCAGGGCATGCACGAGCCGGTAGTCTTCAATGAAGTCCATGCCACCGTGGCCAGCTCCCTTGCTTTTCTCTTCCAGCTCCTTCCAGATGGGGTGGTCATACCGCTTCAGATACACATCTGCCGGTTCCCACTCGTCGTTCTTCCCCTTCTCTTCAATATAGACCACCGGTTCCGGGTATTTCTGCACAATGCCCCTGGTCCCCTGGACAAGGATGTCACGGCTGTAGGGACGCGGTGAGCTTGTGTCGTGCTTCAACACTACGACTTCTCCATGCGCGGTATGGAGAAGCGTGATGACCACATCGCTGAGCTTGAACGTCTCCTTTGCCTGAGGGCTGTCCGGACCGAAGCGCTCAACGGCATAGAGATGCAGGCCACGCGTCTTCGTGCCCAACGCCACGAGCGACTCGAAGTTGTTGCCGCGGTTGATGCCAAGACACTGCGCCACCGGACCCAGTCCATGAGTGGGGTAGAGGTCGCCGTTTCTTTTCATGGAGTGCGCCCGCCTCCAGAGGCCTTCTCCCTCCATATGATGCTTCACTCCCCGCAGGTCGTGCAGGTACCCGCATTCGGCTCGAAGGATCTCGCCAAAAAGCCCCTGGGTGACCATGTTCAGGATCATCATTTCGATTCTGTCGTAGTTACAGTTCTCCATCATGATGCAGTAACGTCCGGTTTTCTCGGAGGTCTCAACAAGCTTCCAGCAGTCGGCCACGCTCGTGGCAGCGGGAACCTCCGTCGCCGAGTGCTTGCCCATGTTCATGGCTTCCAGGCAGACCGGGACGTGCCATTCCCACGGAGTAGCATTGTAGACCAGGTCGAGGTCGTCGCGCTGGCAGAGCCTTTTGAAATCCTCCTCGCCGCGGGTATACGCTTCGGGGCGAGGCTTTCCTGCCTTCACGCACATCTCCTGCGAACGGCGGGCGTGGTCTTCCTTGATGTCGCACACGGCCACGATCTCAGCCCCTTCGATCTTCAGCAGATTATTCACATGGGAAGTACCCATTCCTCCAACGCCGACATATCCAATCCGTACTTTCTTCAGTGGCCCGCTTGTTGGAGCGGGAAGTGCGGGGTCCTTGAGCGTGTTGGTTGAGGCGCAAGCTTCGAGTGCCGCGCTGCCAAGCGCAAGCCCAACACCGGCCATCGTTGTATCGAGGAGGAATTCCCTCCGGCTTCTGCGGATCGACATGATGATCTCCTTGGTTTCTTTTTGCGGGCGCTTTTTGCTTCCTTACAGCGATATTCCGCTCCAGTCCGGGCTGCAGCGGCACAGGGGGTATTTGACGCAGCCTCCGCTCTTGACGTGCTCATCAAACCGCCGGCATCACTCTCTACGGCGCGGGGACAGCTTTCTCCACCCGGGTTCCTTCATCGGGATACACAACGTAGGCTTTCCCTCCCGCCTTTTCAATCGCTTCCGCGACTTCCTGCGCGTTCTCGGGAGCGTAGACAAACATGCAGCCTCCACCTCCCGAGCCGTTGATCTTCCCGCCATAGGCTCCGGCTTCAAGCGCCGCTTCGAGCATCCGGTCAATCTTCCTGGTAGAGATCCGCTGAACATCACGCAAGAGTTGCTGGTGCTGCCAAAGCAGCGTGCCCAGCTTCTTGTGGTCCAGGGGAGTCCTCTTGAGCAGCTCACGAGCTTCCCTCGTTAGATCTCTGTTGTCCAGTGTGCCGTGGAGTAGCTCCACTTCGCCTTGTGTGCAGTGGGTGGCCAGGCGGTCAATGTCCTCATGCGAGGCTTTCTGCAACGAGAAGTCAGGGCGAATGCTCACCAGTTTCCGCACAGTGTTCAAGACGCCGAATTTGACCCGTGAGAGGATCCCCTGTGTGTCTTTGGGTTCCTGGGAATCTCCCAGGACAAACGTGCCCAGTGCAACATCGATTTTCTCAACGCGGAGCTTCGGGTGGAAGTCAATGGCCAGTACACCGCCCAGCGCCGTGGAATAGTGATCCATCATGCCGCCGGGCTCGCCGAATTCCACCACTTCGGCCTGGTGGGCCAGGCGGGCCAACTCCGACGCGGGCAACTCGCGCGCCTGGTCGCTGAACCTGGAGAGCACGTCGATCCACGTCACGACGAGTGCAGAGGAACTGGAGGTGCCGGAGTTGATCGGAATTGTCCCGTGCACCGTACCCCGGATGCCATGGCGGAAGGTCAGGCCTTCGCCCCGAAGAACATTCACCGCGCTGCGGAAATAATCCCGTGCCGCGCTGTACGGAAGTGGACCGGCGAGTGAGAAAGTCTCAAGAGCCTGGATATCGGGCAGATTCAAGATCACCCGGGGCTCCTGGATCCGTTCAGCTGTCAGGCTGATCCTCAGAGAGATGGCACACGGTATAACCGGCAGATGCAAATAGTCCTGGTGCTCGCCGAAGAGGCAGACCCTGCCCGGCGTAGACACCTCAAGCCGAGTATGGTCCTGGGTCATGGAATCTTTTGCGGCCTGGTGCGTGACGTGAGATGCAGGGATCATCCGGTGCCTCGGCGTCTGGTTCTGGCTGAGTGGAATGAGCGGCGACAGACAACTATGCGTGAGCCCCAATATATTTTATTTAATACTTAAGTTCAAATAATTTGTTTCTTTTAGAAAGAAGTATTATGAAAGAAGGCGCAACATCCGCGTTTTGGGGTGGATTGGCACATAATTTTGGCCTTGATTACGCTGAGAATATGCGCTACCTTCTTCCAGGTAGTATGTATGACATATCATAACCCAAAGCGTCACCCGGCTTTTTCCTTCTGTTCTAAGAAAGCAACGCACTTCTTTACCGGTCACTGACTCTCTGCTGCTCCTGTAAAAATCCATCGGGAGGGATCATTGTGGCAAAAATGTTCAGCAAGATTGGCGTCTCCGCCTCTACCCTGAGTCAAAGGATCGATGAGGATATCGAACAGGCGATCCGGGAGAAGGTGCTTCGGCCGGGGGACAGGCTCCCGACGGAAGCCGAACTCTGCTCGATGCTCGGGGTCAGCCGGACGCCGCTCCGCGAAGCGCTCCACCGTCTCCACGCCAGGGGACTCATCACGGTAAAGAAAGGGGATGGCATGTACGTCAGCGAGTTCTCCTCCGGGAACGCGTTGTCGCAGCTCATCCTCTATTTTGAACTCTGCCTGGATCAGGCGATGGCGCTCGAGATTCTGAAAGCGCGCCAGATGTTCGAGCCGCAGATCGTGATGGCGGCTGCCGAGTCCTGGACCGAAGAAGACCTGACGGATTTGCGCCAGACAGTCGAAGACCTTCGTGCCTGTAGCGACAGCGATCCTCAGGCTGAAGGAATAATTGACGAGCGATTTCACACCGCAATTGCCCGGGCGTGTCACAATGCTGTGGCGCCGCTCTTGATGCAGCCTCTGTACTCCCTGTTGCCGAAAATACGGTTACTTGCTCGTGGGACGGATGCTGCGGCGGACGAGCAGGTGCTGCAACATCACGAACGCATTCTCGCTTCCATCGAACAGCGCGATGGAAATGCCGGTGCCAGGTTCATGGAAGACCATTTACGTGTCACCCGGGAGAATTTCATCAAGGTTACCCAATCCGTGTAAAACTCCTATGCGCACACTCCTCATCGCTCTCCTCTCCCTGTGCTGCTGCGTGGCACCCGGTGCCGACAAGGTATGGGTATCTCGTGCTCCGGCGGGGAACGCCTATACGGAGATCATCCGGGATGGCACGACAGTCATCCCCAACGGCCGCCTTCTCACTCCGCGCGGGAAGCAGATCACGGTCGCCCCTCATCCATACGGCCTCGTTTTGAGCCCGGATGGCTCGGTTGCTGTGACTGCCAATTCCGGCGTGCGCCCCTTCTCCGTCTCGATCATCCGGGACGTCGTCGGGCCGAATCCGTCGATCCGGCAGATCCCTGAGGGATACCGGAACGACAAAGGAATCCTGGCCTCCGTGTATATGGGCCTTGCGATCTCGCCCGACAACACGGTGCTGTATGTTGCCGGTGGCCAGGAAGGAGCGGTTTACCTGTTCGACCTTGCGAGCGGGAAACGGCTGGGAGAGATCAATTGTGACACGACGCTCAACGGCCGGAAGTTTGCCGACAGCTACATTGGCGACATGGTGCTTGGCAATGATGGTTCCCTGCTCTATGCCGTGGACCAGATGAACTTCCGCATGATCGTCATCGACGTTCGAAAGCGTGCGCTCGTCGCAAGCGAGGGAGTAGGACGCTATCCGTTCGGTATTGCCCTTTCGCCGGACGGGAAACGGGCTTTTGTTGCCAACGTCGGCATGTTCGAGTACAAACCGGTGGCGAGTCTCGACATGAAACGGCCAAGCGAGACCGCTCTGAAACGCCCGCCGTTCGCATTTGGGACGAAGGAGATGCGGGAAGGGATCAACACCGATAGCATCAAGGTCCCGGGACTTGGAGATCCGAACGTGCCGGAATCTTTCTCGGTCTGGGCGCTGGATGTCACTCACCCGCATAAACCGGTAGTCCAGGCGAAGATCAAGACCGGCTTCCTTGTGGGCGAAATGGTGGAAGGCATTCCCGCCGTCGGAGGAGCCAGCCCGAATTCCGTCGTGGCGACCGACAGATACGTGTTTGTCAGCAATGGCACCAACGACTGTATCTCTGTTATTGACACGCGAAAGAACAAGGTGGTAAAGAACATTTTCCTCTCTCCGGACAAGCGCCTGGGCAGGTTGCGAGGGGTCATCCCCTATGGCGTGGCGCTGTCGCCGGATGCACGGCGGCTCTATGTGGCTGAGTCCGGTATCAACGCCGTGGGAGTGATCGACGTTCGCTCCCTCAAGGTTGTTGGCCACATACCGGTGTGCTGGTTCCCGTCAAAGTTGAAGGTGAGCAAGGACGGCAAAAAGCTGATCGTCGCCAACGCAAAAGGGTTCGGCAGCGGGCCAAACGGAGGAAGGGGCTTCGAAGCCGGAGAGAAGGGTTCATACGTGGGAAACCTGATGAACGGCACCGTCTCCATCCTGCAAATTCCCAGCGATGCCCAACTGCGGAGCGAGACTGTACAGGTTGTGAAGAACAACTTCGCCATGGAGCTCGCTACGGCCCCCGGGTTCGCCTGGCGGAAGGACAATCCTATCCCCCTCTGTCCAGGGGAGAAAAGCTCTCCCATCAGGCATCTTGTGTTCATAGCCAAGGAAAACCGGACCTTTGACGAAGTGTTCGGGCAGGTGAAAGGAGCACGGGGAGATACATCCCTTGCGCGATACGGCGCCAATCAGGACATCAGCAACCAGCGGGGGGACGTGATCAAGGGCGTGACGGTCATGGTGAATCACCTGCGGCTTGCCGAGCGGTTCGGCATTGGTGATAATTTCTATTGCGATTCCGATGTCTCCGCTGACGGACACCGGTGGCTGGCCGCGACCTACCCCAACGAATGGGTGGAGACCAATACGCCGGCGAGCTATGGTGGCGGCAGGGATCCCAAGTGGCAGTCGGCCGCGCCTGGCGCTCTGGCGATCACAGGCTCCTCGGGAGGAACCTATCCCGAAGACTACAACGAAGCCGGTTCGCTCTGGGATCATCTTGAACGGGGACGGATCAGCTTCTTCAATTTCGGGCTCGGCCTCGAGTTTGCCCACAGCCTTGAAGAGATGGCGTTCAAACATACCGGGGTCCGCTATACCATCAACTATCCCGTCCCGGCACCCCTCTACACCCGATCATCGCAGATCTATCCCACATGGAACATGAGCATCCCTGATCAATTTCGGGCCGACATGTTCATCAAGGACTTCCAGGAACGCTGGATCGGGGAGGGGAAAACCATGCCGCAGATGCTCACGATCTATCTCCCGAACGACCATGGCGCGGGACTCCGGCCCGAGGCAGGCTATCCGTTCACCGAAAGCTACATGATGGATAACGACCTGGCGCTGGGCAGGATCATAGATTTCCTGTCGCACACCCCTTACTGGAGAGAGATGGCAATCGTGATCACGGAAGACGATCCGCAAGGTGGGGTTGATCACGTGGATGCTCATCGCAGCCTGCTGATGGTGATCTCGCCGTATGCAAAGAAGGGATACGTCAGCCACGTGCATTACAGCTTTGGCAGCGCCATGAAAACGTTCTGGCATCTGCTGGGGCTTCCGTATCTCAACCAGTATGACTTCAGCGCCACAGACCTCGCGGACTTCTTCACCGATACGCCCGACTTCACTCCGTATGCCGTGCGGCCGGTGGATCCGGAGATCTTCAATCCCGAGAAGGCGCTCGATCCGTTTGACGAGGACTTTGACTGGAGCGCGTTTCACGAGACGCCCAAACTGGATGATCCGGAGCTGATGGAAAAATGGAGTGAGGAAGATGCGGCGAAACGCCAGATGCA
>JAGDMJ010000109.1 GCA_017860555.1 Bacteroidota bacterium | reverse complement strand
CCCTGGTCTCCCTTGATCGAGATAACGATCACAGCCGGAATGATCGCGATCAGCCGCGTGATAAGCCGGCGCAGGACGGGCCTGATCTTGAAGCGAAGGAACCCTTCCATGACAATCTGCCCCGCAAGGGTCCCCGTCAACGTGGAGCTCTGCCCCGCCGCAATCAACGCAACGGCGAAGAGCGTGCTTGCCATCGCCGTGCCGAGCAATGGGGCCAGGAGGCTGTGGGCCTGCTGTATCTCCGTCACCACAATCCCGTTTTTGTAGAACACCGAGGCGGCCACGATGAGGATCGCGCTGTTGACGAAGAACGCCGCATTCAGCGCAACGGCGGTATCGATCAGATTGAACTTGCACGCCGCCCGCTTTCCTTCCATCGTTTGCTCGACCTTCCGCGTCTGGACAAGCGCGCCGTGCAGATACAGATTGTGCGGCATGACCGTCGCGCCCAGGATGCCCACGGCAACGTAGAGACTCTCGGGGCTCAACCGCGGGATGAAGCCGGTGACCACCTCGCCCCACTCGGGACTCGCCAGCAACACCTCGATGCTGAAGCAGACACCGATCACGCCGACGAAAAACAGGATGAACGCTTCCAGCTTGCGGATACCCAGGTTCTGCACCAGCATGAAGATCAGGGTATCAAAACCGGTGATGACCACGCCATAGATCAGCGGGAGGCCAAAGAGGAGATTGAGGCCGATCGCTGTCCCCAGGACCTCGGCCAGATCGCACGCCGCAATGGCGACCTCGCAGAGCATCCAGAGAACCACCCCCACGGGCTTTGGATAGTTGTCACGGCACGCCTGGGCAAGATCCCTCCCTGCGACGATCCCCAACCGCGCGGAAAAGGTCTGCAGCAGCACAGCGATCAGGTTGGACATCAGGAGCACCCAGATGAGCTGATACCCGAAGCGCGCGCCTCCTTCGAGATCGGTCGCCCAGTTGCCCGGATCCATGTATCCCACGCTGACGAGGTACGCGGGGCCGGCGAATGCAAGCATACGCTTCAGGATCCCGACGTTTCGCGGAATGACCACCGAGCGGTGTACTTCGGAGAGTGATACCCGCGACTGTTCGGTAAGCTTACTCACCGCGTTCTCCTTGCTGGTATTCCAGTCAGGCTGCCCCGTGCTCTTTGGGAACGAGCAGCCAGTTGTAGAGAGCCATCAAGCCTGCCCCCAGCAGTCCGATGCCTATCATCGCAAACCAGATGTATTCCGGCTTGCCGAGGTCCTTGGATGTTTGATATAACCATCCCCCAAAAGGATCGCCGACAAAGCGCGCGATGGCGATCGGAAGGAAGGCGTAGCCCTGAAAGAGTCCCTGTTGCCCCGGCGGAGCGATCTCGGAGATGTATTCATAGTAGCGTGGTGCCTGGATCATCTCTCCAATGGCGAAAGCGACGATCCCTGCCACGATCGTCGGAATGCTCGGATGGAGCCCGATAATGATCCAGATGAGGGATGAAACCGCGAACCCGATGAGGATCGCCCGATGCGTGGGTACATCTTTCGTGAGACGGTTGAGCGGGATCTGCAGCACAATGATGGCTCCGGCCCCGGCCCACGACTGAATGATCTCGTACGGCGCTTCCTTGCTGATGAAGTCGGTAATATAGTACGGGACAATGATGAATTCCTGCCAGAAAATGATCCAGTACAGCGAGTAAATCATCAGGAAGACCATGAACCGCACATTGCCGAGGACGCGGAACAGGTTGGAGATCTTCTGTCCCATCGTCTCAACGACTTCCGTCCCGGGGCTCTTCACTTCCTTGTACAGGAAGAGATTCACCAACAGCATGGCCAGGCAGCTCAACGCAGACACCAGGTAGACGAACTCATTGCCGAAACTGTCACGGACAAAGTAGGCAATGGTCGGGCCGATGAGCGCCCCCATGTTCACGAGCCAGTAATAGATCGCGAACCCGAGCGACCGCGATTTTTCCGTCGTGGTCACCGCAACGGTTCCCAGCACTGACGGCTTGATAAACGATCCGCCGAAGGCGGTCAGGAGGAGAAATAGAAGCAGCAGCCAGTACTGTGGCAGTCCCTCATAGATGCGGGAGAACGCTGACATCCCCATCGAACCGATCAGGAAATACCCGAGAGCAAGGATCGAGAAGGCAACGGTGAACGCGCGGCGGAATCCCCACTTGTCCGCGAGCGTTCCGGCAAGAATCGGCAAGAGGTAAATGACGCCGCCGAAGATGCCGGAGAGGGAGCCGGCTTCCGATTCGGAGAAGCCCAGCCTGTTCCGCAGATAGATCATGAAGACGATCTGCTGGCCGTAGTACGCCAGGCGTTCGAACAACTCCATCCCGTTTCCTACCCAGAACGTCGGATGAAATCCCTCCCGGAATACTTTCATGCGCTCAGAGAATGGCAATGGTGCTCCTTGATCGTTCAGAAAAGCAGGGATTGTTTGCTCGTGGCCCGCACGGGGGACAACGCGATCTTACTGTATCTTCACCAGCTCCTGCTGCACTTCCCCCGTCACCTCGGCAACGCCGTCGTGCCTGATGAACATGTTGATCTCCGTCCGTGCCGCCATCTCTCCGGGCAAATAGATGCCTGGCTCAATCGAGAAACAACAGCCGGGGATCAGCATCCGCTCGTCCCGCGTCTCGAGGTTGTCGATGTTCACGCCGTTCCCGTGTGTCTCCTCGGTGATCGAGTGGCCGGTCCGGTGGATGAAGTACTTCCCAAAGCCCGCTTTCCTGACGACGGAGCGGCATGCGTCGTCCACCTGCCAGCCGTAACACGGCTTTCCTTTCGCGAACTTTCCCTGGACAAAATCCACGGCCGCATCCCGGCCGTCGCGGACGACTTCAAAGATCCTCTTGTACCTGGCCGGCGGCGCATCACCGATGTAGCCAACCCAGGTGATATCATAGTAGATCCCCCCGGGCACATCCTTCTTGGCCCAGAGATCGATAAGCACCGTATCGCCCTGCTTGAACGGCCTGCTGTTAACGCTGGTGAGGTCAAAATGCGGATCCGCCGGATGTTCGTTGGTCCCTACCATCGGCGGATCGTATGTCACGAGGTTCTCTTCCTTGAACCGCCGCATGATGAACTGCTGTATGTCAAGCTCGGTAGCTCCGGTGTTCTCCCGGATCGCTTTGCCGATTTCCTCGAACGCCTGCGCGCGGATCCGGTCCATCGCAGCCCCGGCCACCTTGTGCGTTCGGTATCCCTCTTCGCTGATCACCGACACAAACATCTGCACCAGGTCGGCAGACGAAACGATCTTGTGTCCGAAACTCCTGACCAACTCGATCGTCCCTGCATCCACGAAAGCGACGTACGGAACGTTGTTCTTCGGGGAATACTGCATGGCGATCTTCTTCTTTACACCGAGCATTTTCTTGATGCTCTCATGCAACTCCTCCCACGACAGATATCTCTTCATGGTTCCAGGGAGTTCATCAAGACGATGCGGCTCAACCGCGGATACCAACTTCCTGGGCTCACCCCGTGCCGGAATATAATAGTACCAGCGGCGAGAGCTCATTTTCTCGAAATTCAATCCCAGCACCCGGTAGGCCAGATAGTCGCGGTTCCGGAAGTCGCACAACAGCCAGCCATCAACTCCCTGGGCGCGGAGTGCGCGTTGAATTGCCTGAATGTCCATGGGCGAGCCTTTCTTGAAATAAGTCAAGTCCAAGATAACTAATGCGGCACGGATAGTCCAGAAGAGGTTATCAGGGCGTGGTTCCTAGCTCAGTATGTCTTTCCTCACAAAGTGGTACCAGGTGACAATGTAAAACCCGGCGCTGAACGCCCCCAGACCGGCCGCCGAGGAAGCTACGGCGCTCCAGGGGATCGGTTGCTCCATGGCGTGACGCCATACATTCAGGTAGGTGGTGAAGAGGAAAGGCCGGATTGCGACAAAGATCGAGATGGGAACATTGGAAACGACGAGGAAGACGATAATGACTGCCATGGACCCGATGATCGGCCCGATCGAATTCTCCGTGAGCGAGGAGAAGAAGAAGGCAAGCGACGCCACGCACCACATGCTCCAGATGGCAAGCAGAAGGGCCAGGCAGAACCTCCAGGGCACCTCCGCCTCACTGACGATCGCCAGCTGCTTGCCCGGAACAGCCAGGTCCCCGGTGCCCAGCAGAACGATGCCGAGCCCGAGGCTCAGGCCAACAAGGAACATCACGAGCAGGGCCGTATAGCAGAGCGTCACCAGATATTTGCAGAACAGGATCTCGCTACGCGACGGAGGACGGGTGAGCAACAAGCGGAAGGTGCCTCCGGCGCTTTCCCCGGCCAGCTGGTCTCCCGCGACGAGACTGATCAGGAACGGGATGTGCAGCCAGAGGCTGTTCATAATGAACAGCGTCACACTGTAGCCGTTGAACAGATTGCCGAAAATCATGAATTCCGGGGGAAGGTTCTTGGCCTCGGCCACGGCGTTGAGGATGGAGCCTCCTTCGGCTTTGAGCCCGATCTCCACGAGCGGCACCACCGCGCCGACAGCAATGAAGCCGATGTAGGAACGCCACTTCCTGAAGGTTTTCAGGAATTCGTAGCCAAGGATCCTGGTCATGGCTGTTCTCTGCGCGCTCCTTCTCCCTGTTCGGTAAGCGATAGGAAGTATTCTTCCAGCGATCGCCGCGGTGTCAGCGCGTGGATCTCCACGCCCGCTTCCGTGAGCAGTTTCGCAAGTGCCGGCACGCGCGAGGCAGGCATTTTCACTTCTACCCGGTCTCCGGAACTCGTCACGAGGGAGGCCATCCGGTGTTCGCCGAGAATTCTGAGCGCGACCTCAACGGGGCGAACGTCGAGCCGGACCAGGGATTCCTGGTCTTCAAGCAGCTCTTTGACTTTGCCCTGCACTATCAACTTTCCCGCGTTGATGATGGCCATGCTCGTCGCCGTCTGCTCGATCTCGCTCAGCAGGTGCGATGAAAGGAAGACGGTAATGTGCTGCTCGGAAGAGAGCCGCAGGACCAGTCCCCGGACCTCTTTGATGCCGATCGGGTCCAGTCCACTGGTGGGCTCGTCCAGAATGATGAACTCGGGATCACCAAGCAAGGCCTGTGCGATGCCGAGCCGCTGCTTCATGCCGTGCGAGTAGGTCCTGACCTTGTCGTCCGCACGGTCCAGGAGCCCCACGATATCGAGCACGGCATCAATCTTTTTCGAGGATCCTTTCCCGGCCAACGCAGCAACAATTTCCAGATTGCGCCGGGCTGTAAGATAGAGATAGAAGTCCGCCCGCTCTACAAGTCCCCCGACCCGCGCCAGAACCTCCGCTCTGTGGCGGTGGAGTGGCTTGCCGAACAGTTCCACCCGGCCGCTGGTGGGGGAAATAAGGGAAAGGAACATCCTGATGGTCGTGCTCTTGCCTGCGCCGTTTGGCCCCAGGAATCCAAACACCTCCCCCCGGGGCACGGTGAGGTTCAACCCACTCACTGCCCAGCGGTGCTTGAAACGCTTGCTGAGATCGAAAGCCTGGAGGACGGCGTCGGAGGCCATGATAAACCAATGATTAGGGAGGTAGGATAGAGAGAAAAGATGGAAATCACAAGGGGCAAGAGAATGGCACAAAACGAACAAGAAACACAAAACCTGACTGGCATGGTCTTGTGTTTCTTGTGGCGATCTTTCCCGATGTGCGGCTAGGGTTTCGCCCCTTGATCAATCCAGGTTTTGATCACGTTGATCGTGCTATCCGACAGATACGGCCCTCCCTGGGGCATGCGGACACCGAAAGGAGGATTCGCGGAGAGCTTCCTGATCAGGTTGCTCCCGCTCCCGTTTCCTGGAATGATCGCGGCACCGTGCTGGCCTCCTTGCAGCAACTGCGTCACCGACCCGACAAACAGGCCGCCACTTCCGCCGTGGCATCCGATACAGCCCCGCTGCTGGAAGATGGGCAGAATATTGGCACTGAACGTCAACGTATCCTGGGATGCCGGAGGCGGCGGAGTTGTCGTCTCCGGGGCTACGCCCTCGTCACTGCAACCGGCAAGCACGAGGGAAAAGGTACAAGCAAGAAAGATCCTTTGGATGTTGGTCATATACTCTCTGCGTTTGTCCTCCTGTTCCCGCGCCGAAGACTCGCTTCAGCGCGGGACGAAACAGGAAGAGTGATTGATCATATTACTTCAACAACATCATCTTTTTCGAGGCTATCACGCCGTTGTCCGTTGCCAGGCGATAGAAATACACCCCCGAAGCGAGTGCGCTCGCATCGAACGTGACCCGGTACACGCCGGCCTGCCTCGCGTCATTGACCAGCGTCGCGACTTCCTGTCCCAGAAGATTGAACACCCGGAGCGACACATGGGCGGCGCGAGCGAGCTGGAATTCAATTGCCGTGCTCGGGTTGAACGGATTCGGGTAGTTTTGTTCCAACCTGAACGATGCGGGTATGCCTCTCCCGGCCACCGGCTCAACGTCGGTGGAGAGGGGCTCGCGGATGAGCAGGCTCCCCCGGATCTCACCACCCGGATGTGTAGCGGAGTGTACGTTCAGATAGATCTCGCCGTTAAGGAGTCGCGTCAGAATGCTGTCAGGGAATCCTGTCCATGTACCCTGGGTGGTGCTGTCGTCGAAGCTCACGGGGTGCACCACCGGGCCGGAAACTCCCGCTGCGCCGCTGTGGAAGTGCGCTGCCCGCATCTCGTCACTCAGCCCGGCAACGGTCGCACGATACGTCAGCCGTGCAGCTGAGCTGTCGAGCACCGCCCAACCGGTACCCATTGCGCCGGTCCCTGTCGCAGGATTCTCCTGGCTCCCGTCCAAGCCGATCGTGAAGCCGAGTCCCTGTGCAACCTTCAGAAACCCGCGGATCTCACCGCCGGGAAAATCCCGTGAGTGGATATTCAAATAGAGATTCCCCTTGATGAGCGCAAGGAGCAGCGTATCGGCGATATTATTCCAGATCCCTTCGGCCGTATTGCCCGTGAAAGTGACAGGATGAACCACGCCGCCAGTCGGAGCAAGATGGTAGTGCGAAGCGGTAAATGTCGATTCCAGCTGGGCATACGTGGCCCGGTATGTCAGCGAAGACATATCCTGACTGAGCTTTCCCCACGCCGAGCCGGTGGCCTCCGATGAGTTGGGAGGATTCTCCTGCAAACCGTCCAGCCAGGCAACGAGCCGAATGCCGTTCGCCTGGACGAGTTGTCCTCTGATCTCACCTCCTGGATGCGCTTTGCTGTGGACATTGAGATACACGCCTCCCTTTAGCATCTTGACCAGGAGAGAGTCTGCAAATGTCGCCGCGGTGTCCTGCGTCGTGCTGTCTGCAAAACTGACAGGATGAATCACAGGTCCGGATGTGCCTGGAGCCGCAGAGTGGAAATGCGCAGCAGTCAACGTGTCGCTCAGCCCGGCAATGGTCGCGCGATAACGAATATGCCCTGTGGTATCAAGCCAAGCCCAGCCGGTCCCGCTTGATCCCGTTGCAACGGCCGGGTTCTCCTGGTCGCCAGACAGGCTGATGGAGAATCCCGCCCCGGAGACCATGTTGAATTGCCCCCGGATCTCCCCTGCGGGACGGGCCCGAGAGTGGATATTGACGTAGAGCCTTCCCTGCAACAGCGCGCGGACAATGCTGTCCGGAACGCTTGACCATGTTCCGCTCGTCGTGGTGCCCTCAAAGGTGAGCGGAAAGACCACCGGTCCGGATACCCCGGGCGCTCCCACATGAAAATGCGCGGCGGTAAACGTTGAGTCCAGATTGGCATACGTGACCCTGTACGTCAACGTGCTCAGGTCTGAGGCCAGAATTGCCCAGGCTGTTCCTTGACCCTGAGAGCCGGTCGGGGAAGGTTCCTGAGACTGATCCACGGTTGCAACGAAGAAAACCTGCCCCCTCGCCGCCGGGGCCGGCAGGAGCAACCCGACCAGAGAAAAAACCAGTATGAAACGCTTCATGATCCCTCCTACACGTGAGACAATGATGTTAAATGGATTCTGGTGAACGGCCGGTCAATCCAATCACTCAACAAAGTAACACGTGGGGCACTCCAATTGTTGCATGCGGGAGGGATCATGAACCGCGGGTGGTTTGGTCTCCCAGGCGCCGGCTTACCCGATTCTGTATTTCTCCACCACCAGGTCAAGCCACTTGTTTGTGAGCTTCTCCATCACGGTGTTCGCCCTGAGGCGGGCATTCAGGTTGGTGAAATCCACGTCGTCCATCCGTTGATCCTGGTTCACGCAGGAGAAGACGAAGGTCTCTTTCCCGGTGGCGGGATCCACGTGGCGCTGCAGGCATTGAGCACAGATCGCTTTCATCATGCACTGCATGGGGGAGTTGATAGACACGATGCCGATATGTTGCTGGTTGAGATATGGTTGAAGTATGCTGTGCCGCGCTTCTGCCACCGCCCTCATCATCCGATCTGAGCCGATGGCGATGATACGCGTCGCCCGGTCAAGCGGTATAGGGGTCGTGCCAAGGTCTCCCCGCGCGTAGGCAAGCGTGGCTTCCACAATGTTTCCGACAAAAGTTCTGTCCTGGGGGCGGTCCGTCTCAATGGGTTCACCCACATCCACGCTGTAGACCACCACATCCGTTGACGCTTCGATATCCCCCCGTTTGAACAGATCTTCCCGTTTCTTGTAGCCCGCGAAATAGACAACGCGCCCCCCTTTTTCCTTGATCCCTTTCGCAATAGAAAAAAGAACGGCATTGCCGAGCCCACCCCCGAGGAGGATCACCGTTTCGCGTTCGCCGATTTCCGTTGGCGTGCCGGTCGGCCCCATGACCACGACGCGTTGTCCCGGCTTCAACAGAGAGCAGATGCGCGAGCTCGCGCCCACTTCAAGCGCGATCAGGCTGATCAACCCCTCTTTTGTGTCGACCCAGGCCCCGGTGAGTGCGACGCCCTCCATCACGAGCAACGCCTCGCCGGCGCGCACAGAATCCACTTCGTAGTTCTGAAGCCTGTAGAATTGTCCGGGAGAAAACTGATGTGCGGCTTTCGGCGCCCGTACGATGATCTCGACGATCGCCGGCGTGAGCCGGTTTACCGAAACGACGCGGGGCCGGAGCTCATCGTCAAGCCGACGAA
>JAGDMJ010000108.1 GCA_017860555.1 Bacteroidota bacterium | reverse complement strand
TGGTGAATCTGCTTGTGAAAGCGAAAAGCGACCAGGAACGCAAGGAGTGGGAGACAACAGTGGTGGCCGTTGCCAGGAGGGAGAGCGACCCGGCGCGCAGAGCGGATGCGGTTGTGTCCGCATACGATTCCGCAAGGGAAAAACAGTCTCGCGTTTCCCTGCTGACCGTTGCCGGCAAGATCGACGCCCCGGGTTCTCTCGACATGCTCCGCAAAGCATTGAAGGACGGCAACCCGGACGTGCGATTGAGCGCAATCCGCGGCCTCTCCACGTGGCCCACGCCGGAACCGGCAGACGACCTCTGGGAGATCGCGCAGCACTCCACGGTTCCAACGCACCGCGCCGTCGCGCTCCGCGGCTTCGTCCGGCTGCTTGGCCTCGAGAGCGCTCGCTCTGAGGATGAGACTGTCGCTCTGTACCAGCGCGCGCTTGCTCTTGCACCGAATCTTGATGAGCGCAAACGGCTTCTGTCTAGCCTGGCAGATGCCCGGATTCCGGCAGCCCTCCACTTCGCGTCAGGCCGCGTGGATGACCCCAAGCTGCGCACGGAAGCCGAGCTTGTGACAGTGCGGATTGCCGAGAATCTCATGGGGAGCTACAAGCAGGAGGTGATTCCACCGCTCACGCGCGTGGCTGAGAAGTCACAGAACCCGACAGCGGTCCAGCGAGCCAAAGAATTGTTGACGCTTACCCGGGAGTTCGACGACTACCTTACCACCTGGGAGTACTCGGGACCGTTCGTCAAGGAGGGGGCAGAGCTCTTTTCGACGGTTTTTGCGCCGGAAGAAGAACAAGCGGTCGATGTGCAGTGGAAGAACTTCCCCGCCGGAAGGAACCCGCAAAAGCCGTGGCTACTCGAATTCGACAAGGTGATCGGCGGAGAAAACAGGGTGGTATATCTCCGGAACCAGGTTTGGTCCGATTCCGCCAGGTGGGCGATTCTCGAAGTGGGAAGCGACGACGGGATCAAGATCTGGGCCAATGGCGATCTGCTCCTCGCGAGGGATGCCGAACGGGTTGTGAAACCGGGCGATGACCTGGCCGACGTATTATTGAAACAGGGATGGAATCGCATACTCGTGAAGGTTACCCAGCGGTCAGGTACATGGGGCACATGCATCAGGCTCCGTGCGCCGGACCAGACAGCGGGGCTCCACGGCATCCGTGTGGCGCGAGTCAACGAATAATCCTCACGCTGGACGCCGCAGTGAAGAATCTTTTCCAAAATCGAAACATCTGGCTTGTTGAACGAAAGGAGAACTAATGAAGAAGTACACGATTCCCTCGGGCACAGTGTCGCGCCGGGAATTCCTGGGCACCACTGCGGCAGCGGCGGCTTTCACGATTGTTCCACGGCATGTCCTCGGCGGCCCGGGGTATACGGCGCCAAGTGACAAGCTGAATATCGGATGCGTGGGCGTCGGCGGGAAAGGGCAATCCGACATCCAGGCCGTGAGCACGGAAAACATCGTCGCGCTGTGCGATGTGGACGATGAGCACATTGCCATGGTTCTCAAGGAGGATGGCCCCCAGAATCCGCAGCTCGGGAAAGCGAAGAAGTACCGGGACTTCCGCCAGATGCTGGAGAAAGAAAAGCTCGACGCAGTGACAGTCAGCACGCCGGACCATACGCATGCCGTCGTCGCCGCGATGGCAATGCAGATGGGCAAGCATGTGTTCGTGCAGAAACCACTCACACATACGATCCAGGAAGCGCGTGAGCTGACCAAGTTGGCGAAAGAGAAAGGAGTCACCACGCAGATGGGCAACCAGGGGCATGCCGGTGAGGGTGCACGCCTGGTGAAGGAATGGATCGCGGACGGTGCGATTGGCGATGTGAGCGAAGTGCACGTCTGGACAAACCGGCCGATCTGGCCGCAAGGGGTAGACGCCCCGGATACTCTTCCCTCGGTTCCTCCGACCCTCGATTGGAATCTCTGGCTCGGGCCGGCCAGATACCGTCCGTATCATCCGGCCTTGTGCCACTTCGTCTGGCGCGGTTGGTGGGACTTCGGGACCGGAGCCGTCGGAGACATGGGGGCGCATCTCATTGATACCGCCTTCTGGGCCCTCGAACTCGGGCCCCCCGCGCAGATTGATGCAAGCTGCACGAAGTTCACCGAGGCCAGCTATCCTCTCGCCTCGACGATCCACTACAGATTCCCGGCGCGCGGCAATATGCCCCCGGTGTCCATGCACTGGTACGATGGCGGCCTGACGCCTCCCCGGCCTGACGATCTTGAGCCTGGCCGTCGCACGGGCGACGATGGGGGCGGCTTGATCTTCATCGGAACAAAGGCAAAGTTGATGTGCGGCACCTACGGGGCCAACCCCCGGCTCTTCCCGGAGACCAAGATGGTCGAGTATAAACGCCCCCCGAAGACCATTCCGCGGTCGCCCGGGATTGCCGAAGAGTGGATTGCGGCCTGCAAGAAAGGGGAAAAGTCTACAACCGACTTCTCCTATTCCGGTCCGTTGACTGAGCTCATGCTGCTCGGCAACATTGCCGTCCGGATGGCAAGCAAGAACGTGACGCTTCAATGGGATTCCGCCAACATGAAGATTACCAATCTCCCCGAAGCGAACGAGTTTCTGCACATGGCATACCGGGAAGGATGGAAGCTCGTATGACAATCAGGGTCATTGTGATCGGATGCGGGACCATGGGTTCCTCCCATGCGCGGGCCTATCACCGGCTCGATGGGTTCGAGCTTGCGGGGTTGGTCGACAGGAACGCCGAGGCACGTGCGCGGTTATCGCAGGAACTGGGCGGCATCCCGGAATTCGACTCCGTCGATGCCGCCATGGCCGCCGCTCGCCCGCATGCCGTGGCGGTGTGTACCTATCCGGAAACTCACCGCGATTTAACCGTGCAGGCGCTGCGCGCAGGGATGCACGTTTTTGTAGAAAAACCAATTGCCCTTACCGTGGAGCAGGCGCGGGAAATCGTCGCGATCGCGAAAGAATCGGAGAGAAAGGTAGTCGTCGGCTACATCCTGCGTCACCATCCTGCCTGGACTCACTTCATCGAGATCGCCCGTTCGCTCGGTAAACCGCTGGTCATGAGGATGAATCTGAACCAGCAAAGCAAAGGAGCGGAATGGGAGGTGCACAAGAAGCTCATGCAATCCATGTCTCCCATCGTCGACTGCGGCGTGCACTATGTGGATGTGATGTGCCAGATGACCCGCAGCCGCCCTGTGCGCGTACACGCGATCGGTGCCCGGCTGACGGGAGAGATCGCGGTCGGGATGTATAACTACGGGCAGCTCCAGGTGACCTTCGCCGATGGTTCTGTGGGATGGTACGAGGCGGGCTGGGGACCCATGATGAGTGAGACCGCATACTTCGTCAAGGATGTGATCGGCCCGCTCGGTTGCGTCAGCATCGGGGACAGGAAGACTGCAAAGTCCTCTTCCGACATCAACTCCCATACGAAGACCAGCAGCCTGGTCCGACATTTTTCGTCTATGGACGCCAAGGGCAAATTTGCGCAGAAGGATGTCCTGATCGACACACACGATGAGCCGGACCACCAGGAGCTGTGCAACCGTGAGCAGGCCTATTTCCTGAAAGCGATCAACGAGGATCTTGACCTGGCCGGACACCTGGCGGATGCCATCAGCAGCCTCCGGATCGTGCTGGCCGCGGACGAGTCGGTAAGAACCGGACAGGTAGTGACACTCGGAGAGTAAGACCCGGTCCCACAAGAGCATTCACTACTGGAGACTGCACGTGAAACGCGACGCGTACACGAAACTCAGCATCATGATGTTCCTGGAGTTCTTTGTCTGGGGTGCATGGTATGTGACGGTGGGAAACTACATGGCCAGTATCGGACTGGGCGACATGATCTACTGGGCCTACACGGTCGGGCCCATCGGGGCAATCATCTCTCCCTTCTTTCTCGGGATGGTTGCCGACAGGTTCTTCTCGACGGAGAAAGTCCTTGGCGTCCTCCATCTCATCGGTGCGGCCGCGATGTTCCTGGCCCCACTGGTAGCCCAGGGCGGCCCCTCCGGTGCGTCGCTGTTCGTCATCCTGCTGCTTGTCCACATGCTCTGCTACATGCCGACGCTTGCGCTTGTCAATTCGCTGGCCTTCCATCATCTCACCAATCAGGAAAAGCAGTTTCCGTTGATCCGCGTCTTCGGTACCATCGGTTGGATCGTCGCGGGGATCCTGGTCAGCTACGTGCTCAAAGCCGATGAGACCTCCCTTCCGCTGCGCATCGCCGCGATTGCAGGGCTGTTCATGGGGCTCTTTTCCTTTGCGCTCCCGCATACACCGCCGGCGCCCAAGGAGAAGGTCACCGTGCGTGGCATCATGGGCCTGGACGCACTTGCCCAGCTCAAGAGCAGGCCCTTCATCGTCCTCATCGTCTGTTCTCTGCTCATCTGCATACCGCTCGCGGCGTACTATTCCTACGCTCCGGTCTTCGTCAATGATGCCGGGCTGAGTGACCCGGGCTTCAAGATGTCCTTCGGCCAGATGTTCGAGGTGCTTTTTATCGTGATCATGCCCTTCCTCTTCACGCGCCTCGGAATAAAGTGGATGCTGGTGATCGGGATGTTCGCCTGGGTGTTGCGCTACGTCCTCTTCGCGGTCGCAGCTCCCGACGGGATCTTCTGGATGATTATGTTTGGGATCATCCTTCATGGGATCTGCTACGATTTCTTCTTCGTGGCCGGGCAGATCTTCGTCGACAAGGTGTCCACACCGGTGATCCGTGGGCAGGCGCAGGGATTCCTGGTGCTGATGACACAGGGAATCGGCATGTTCATCGGCGCACAGATCGCCGGCTGGCTCCACAACGGGATTGTAGGCGCCAACGGCGAACATATGCTTGAACAGTGGCGGACATTCTGGCTTGTGCCTGCGGTGTTTGCGGGGATCATCACGGTGGTCTTCGCGATCCTGTTCAAAGAGAAAGCGCCGTCGCGTTCCTCGGCCATGGAAAATGGGTGAGAGCCATATGTCAATTGATTCACGGATCAGCAGGCGGAAATTCGTAAAGGCTGCCCTCGGTACCACCGCGCTCTTTGCCATCGTCCCCCGGCGTGTCCTGGGTGGCCCGGGGTACGTCTCTCCCAGCGATGAGATCACCAAAGCGGTGATCGGAGTCGGCGGGATGGGGCATTGGCATTTGACGGAACCCGGAGCTCGCCTCGTGGCTGTCTGCGATGTGGATGACGAACATCTGCAATCGGCGCTCAACGTTGGCGGAAAGGATGTGGTGGCGTACCATGACTTCAGAGAGTTGCTTGAGCGACGTGATATTGATGTCGTCCATATCGCGACGCCCCCGCACTGGCATGCCCTGATCAGCATTGCTGCCGCGCGGGCGGGAAAGGACATCTGGTGTGAAAAGCCGATGACCCGCACAATCGCCGAAGGCCAGAAGGTCGTTGAGTCGGTCCGGCAGTACGGGCGCATCTTCAGGATTAATACCTGGTTCCGGTTCGAGGATGTTTTCTATGGCTTCGGTACCACCGTCCGCCCGATAAAGAAGCTCGTTGACAGCGGGCTCCTCGGGTGGCCGCTCACGGTGACCGTCGGTGCGGCCACCGGCTTCGAGTGGAAGGAATACTGGACCGGAAAAACCGACGCGAAGGCCGAGTGGATCCCCGCCTGCCTGGACTATAGTATGTGGCTCGGGCCTGCCCCGTACAAACCGTACACAGCACACCGGGTCCACGGCACCTTCCGCGGCTACTGGGATTATGACGGCGGAGGGCTGGGGGATATGGCCCAGCATTATCTCGATCCCGTGCAGTACGTGCTGGGCAAGGACGACACAAGTCCGGTGCTGGTCGAGGTGGATGCCGATCAGCAACACCCTGACGCGGTCGGTGTTTGGCGCACGATCACGCTGACCTATGCCGATGGTTGCCAGATCGTGCTTCCCGGCACCGCAAGCCCGGTCGAGCCTAACGTCCCGTTCATCGAGGGGCCGAAAGGGAAATTGTTCAAAGGGTTCCGATCGGACATCCCGAACCTGAAAGAGAAGCTGCGCGACTTCCCTGAGCCCGCGGCGCAGGTCACCGATTTTTACGCGGCGGTGAAATCACGGACGAAGTTCGCCCTCAACGAGGAAAACGGCCATCGGTCTGCGACGCTTGTCAATATTGCCAAGATCGCCTGGCAACTGGGCCGCTCGCTCAAATTCGATCCGGTCAGTCAACGTTTCGTCGGCGATGATGCTGCGAACCGTCTGGCCAATCCCCCGATGCGGGCCCCATGGCACCTTTGAAGGAACGATACATGAAGGAAACACGCAGGGGGGGACGGAGTGCCGTCCAACTCACGCTCGCGCTTTTGTTGCCGCTGTTGCTTTTCGCAGGCTGCTCAGCCACCAAGTCTCCGGCCGACCTTCCGCAACGGGAGACAAGGATCCAGCTTGATGCGATCCTGGAGCACCTCCCAGCTCGCGATGCTGCCGAGCAGCGATGGATCGGCGCGCTGCTTCTGGATTCCGCACCGGAGAGCATCACGAGGCTATGCCACGCCCTCGATACCCTTGCGCCGGGGAACGATTCACGGGTGCGTTATGCATTGAGCGGGGCGACCGCCCATGCCACGCTTCCCGGGCACGGGTCGGACCGGGTGAAATATGCCGGGGCGCTTTGCGCAGCCCTGGGCTCCATGCGCACCGCCGCGGCAATGGCGTTCGTGATTGAGCAACTCCAGATCGCCGGTGGGCCGGAATCCGTCGAGACCCTGGGCAGTGTTCTCGCAGACGAGTCGATGTGCGGGCCCGCAGCAATGGCGCTGGTCTCCATTCGCACACCCGAAACCGGGGCTCGACTCCTTGAGGCGGCACGGAGCGCTGATGGGTCCAGAAAGGCGACGCTCGTTCAGGCCCTGGGCGAAGTGAAAAGCCAGGAGGCCGTTGTCGACTTGATGGCCTGGGCGCAGGGAGACGATGCATCTCTCCGCCAGGCTTCCACAGCGGCGCTCGCATCCATCGGGGACCCACGCTCCATCGACCTGATCAAGGAGCCTTCACTACAGCTTGTGTACGCGCGCCGCCTCGGCGAACAACAGCACGTCAGTCTCTCCGAGCAGATCTGCCGCTCAATCCTCTCTTCTGTGGCCGGCTCCGCGGAACCGCATCTTCGCTGCGCGGCGCTCCGTTTGCTGGCCGATATGCTCGGGGAAAGGGCGCTGAACGACTTTGTCACGGCAGCCCAGGACGCCAACGGAGAGGTTCGCGCTTGCGCGCTTGATATCGCCGCCGGCATGACAGGCGAGGGGGTGACCGAACGATGGGTCTCGCTGATGAAGCAACCCGATCCCGGAATGCGAGCTGGCGTCGTCCGCATGCTTGGTCAGCGCGACGATCCGTCAGCAGTGCCGGCAGTGTACAATGCCCTGAACGACCCGGAGCCTTCCGTGCGCATCGCGGCGGTTGCGGCAGCGTCGCAGCTCGGAGCCGCCAACACGGTTGACAGCATTCTTGTGCTGCTTGAACGCACGGAGCGGCCCGACGAGATCGCCGCAGTTCGCGACGCGCTTCGTCCGCTCCCTCTCACTCAATCTGTTCCGGCGGCGGTTCGAGTGCTGCAGAGCGCCATGCCTCCGGCCAGAGTCATGTTGCTGCAATTCCTCTCCGAAGGCGGCAGCCTCGTGCACCCCCGTGACATCCTTCCCTTCACTCGCGATGCGACGGCGCCGGTTCGCCTTGCGGCGATCAAAACACTGGAAAACGTTGCCGGCCCGGACGACACGGCGGAACTCGTGAGACTCCTCATGGAAGATCGGGATGAAGGCGAATGGAGCGCGATCCAGCGGTCCATCGTGACCGTGACGGCCAGGAACCCCGACCCGGGCAAACGGGCCGACGCGCTCCTTGCTGCTCTCGATGGTGCCGAGGGAGCTGCAAGGACGCGGCTGATCCGCACGATCGGGCGCGTCGGCGGTACAAAAGCGGTGGCGACTCTCTCTCGCGGCATTGCCGGAAAAGACCCCGCCATCAAAGACGCGTCAATCCGTGCACTCGCCGAGGCACCCGGGATAGAAGGCTTTGATCCGCTCCTTGCCGTGGCACGTGGCAAATATCCGCTGCCAACCAGGGCTCTCGCGTTGCGCGGATGCCTGCGCATGGTCAATGAAGCAGGGCTTCCCCCGGTCCGGTCGGTTCCCCTCCTCGGCAAGGTCCTTGCGGCCTCCGAGAGGCACGAGGAAAAGCGATTGGCGCTGGCCTCCCTCGGAAAAGCGGGCTCGCGCGAAGCGCTTCACATCATCTCCGGGTATCTCCGCGACGAAGCCGTCGGACTGGATGCCGCACTTGCCATCCGTACAATGGCTGCCGGCGGAGAGGAAGAAAGGCCAGCCACGCTGAGCCGCGACGACCTTGTCCGCGTGTTCATCGAGAAGAACGCCAGCCCGAAAGTTCTGGCGCAGCTCAAGGAATACGACGTCGCCCGGTCGGACAAGAATGTTCCTCCTGAAGGGTTCGTCGCCTTGTTCAACGGGAAGAATTTGGCCGGCTGGAAGGGACTTGTTGCCGATCCTCCGGCACGGGCAAAGATGACGCCTGCCGAGCTCGCCAAAGCGCAGGCAGCCGCCGATTCCCTCATGAGGCGCCAGTGGACTGTGGACGACGGCGTGCTCATGTTCAATGGCGACGGGTTCGCCAACCTCTGCACCGCGAAGGACTATGCCAACTTCGAGCTGCTGGTCGACTGGAAGATCGAGAAGGAGGGGGACAGCGGCATCTACCTGCGCGGATCGCCTCAAGCGCAGATCTGGGATCCTGCCGTAGGTCCCGAAGGTTCCGGCGGTCTCTACAACAATCAGAAGAACCCGCGCACACCGCTGCGGAAGGCGGACAAGCCCGCCGGGCAATGGAACACGTTCCGCATCCGCATGATCGGCGAGAGGGTGACCGTGTACCTGAACAATGTCCTGGTCACGGACAACGTGGTGCTGGAGAACTACTGGGAACGGGAGAAGTCCATGTATCCCACAGGACAGATCGAACTGCAGGCACACAATTCTCCCCTGTACTTCCGGAACATCTTCATCAGGGAACTCCCTGCGGAGA